>JAFAIW010000217.1 GCA_019236495.1 Vulcanimicrobiota bacterium
TGAGGAGATGCACTTGCGCGCAATTGCGCGACAAGCGTTCGGCCAATTCGGCACAGCCGGAAATCAGATGTTCGCAATTGTCGAGGATCAGCAGCAGCCGGCGCTGTTCGAGCGTCTCGACGAGCTGTTCCAGTGGCCCGGCTTCCGGGATGACGGGAACGCCCAGCTCCGCGGCGACCCGCTCGGCAACGCGATCGCCGCTGGCCGTGCTCGCTAAATCGACGAACCGGATATCCTCGCCGAAGCGGTCGGCGCATTCGAGGGCGGTTTGAAGCGCCAGGCGCGTTTTCCCGATTCCGCCCGTGCCTACGATCGTGACGGTCCGGTACGAATCGATCAGCCGCCGGATGTCCGCCACTTCTTGCTCCCGCCCGAAGAAGCGTGAGGTCGGCACGGGCAAGTGCGACGCGACGCGTACGCGCGGACTTCGCTCCCCAGCGATCAGGTTTTCGGCGCAAACGCGATTGCGGCCCGAAGACTTCGCGTCGTAAAGTGCGCGGTCGGCGCGTTCGACCAAATCGGTGGCTCGCCGCGATTCGTCGGGCGGGGCCGAAGCGACGCCGACGCTGATCGTGACGACGCCGTCCGAATTCCCAGCATGCGGGAGCGCCATCTCGTAGATCGCCGCGCGAATGTTTTCTGCGACGCGAATCGCGCCTTCCAGATCGGTACGGGGAAGCACCGCCACGAACTCTTCACCGCCGTAGCGGGCGAGAAAGTCGGTGGAGCGCCCGAGGCACTTGACCGCACGTTGCGCAATTTGCTTGAGACAGTTGTCGCCCGCGAGGTGGCCGTAACTGTCGTTGTAGATCTTGAAATGATCGATGTCGATCATCAAGAGCGACAGATAAACGGACGACACGCATTCGGTTTGCAAGCGATGGTCGAAGGCGCGGCGGTTGGGCACTCCGGTGAGCGAATCGGTGGCCGCAAGCTGTTCGAGCCGCGAGGTCGCGAGCGCCGCTTGGTGGCTGCGAACGGCCGCGCTGAGGAATCCGGCGATCGTTTCGAGGAGCTCCACGTCGCCCTCGCTGAATGCCGACGGCGAGACGCGCGTCATCCAGAAAATTCCTTCGACCCGGTTGCTGATGATGAGCGGAACGTATGCGGAGTAGAGATGCGCTTGGTGCGTCGTGTCGATCAAACGCCGTTCGGACGCGCGAACGACCCGCGCTTTCTTGCTTACCAGCACTTCGAGCGCGGCGGACGAGGGGGGAACCTCCGGTCCATCCAGCCGCCGCGTAATCCCGCCTTCGAAGCAGTATTCGAGGCGCAACCGGTCGGCGTGGGCAAACGCCAGAAAGCCCGCGGCCTCACCCAGCGTCGTGGACAGCAGCGTGCAATAGCGAGTAAACAGTTCCTCTAGGGAATCTGTTTCGGCGAGCCACCGCGCGGCCGTCATCGAGACGTCGCGATAGCGCTCGATGTCCTTCATGAAAGGTCAGCACCTTACCACGGCTGGATTTTGCCTTCCTTTCAAAGAAGGCGCAATTCCCAGCACGCCCGCATGGAGACGCCTTCGACAGTGGTGACCATCAAGGTACGCGAGAACGGCCCATACGTCGTCACCGGACCGGTGACCATCACCGACGCCGACGGTGCGCTTTACACCCCGCCCGAGGGGAAACCCAACATCGCACTTTGCCGCTGCGGCGGCTCGTCGACGAAGCCGTTTTGCGATGGGACCCACAACGCCAACGGATTTCTCGCCCCCGAGCGGGCGAGCGGCGGGGAGGCGCCCTAATGCCGTCCTACGTGCGCGCCGGGTCCCTTCCGCACAAACGCCACATCCAATTCCGGCGGCCCGACGGAGAGCTCTATGCGGAGGAGCTGTTCTCCACCAAAGGGTTCGAAGGCGTGTACTCGCTGCTGTATCACGTTCATCCGCCGACGGCTACCTTGGAAGTGCGCGAGTGGGAACGGCCAGGCGCGCATCTCCATGCGAACGATCCGCTGCGAAACCGTCACATCCAGACGCAGCGGAGCAACGTCGCCGGCGACGCCGTTGAAGCGCGCGTGCCGCTGCTCGGGAACAGCGACATCTTGATCTCCGTCGCGGACGTCACCGAACCGATGGAATATTTTTACCGCAACGTCGGCGGCGACGAACTCCTTTTCGTCCACCGGGGCGGCGGCGTGCTCGAAAGCGTCTTCGGCCAGCTGGCATACCGCGCGAACGACTACATCGTCATCCCTGCCGGAACGACGTACCGTTTGATCCCCGCGACGCCGACCCGCTTGCTCGTCCACGAAAGCATCGGTACGATTCGCATTCCGCGCAAATACCGCAACGAGTTCGGTCAACTCGAAGAGCACGCGCCATATTACGAACGCGACTTTCGCGCGCCGGTCCTCGGAGACCCGATCGACGCACAAGGCGCTTACGAAATTCGCGTGACGAATGCCGCCCGCAACGCGATCTACGTGGTACAGAACCATCCGTGCGACGTCGTGGGCTGGGACGGCTATTGCTATCCCTATGCGTTCAATCTCGAGGAATTTGCGCCGATCACCGGCAAATTGCACCAGCCCCCGCCCGCGCATGCGACGTTCGAGGCGCCGGGCGCGGCTTTTTGCGCGTTCGTACCGCGCCTCTTCGATTATCATCCGCAGGCGATTCCCGTGCCGTACAATCATTCCAGCGTCGACTGCGACGAAGTGCTCTACTACGTGAACGGAAACTTCATGAGCCGGCGCGGGATCGCAGAAGGTTCGATCACGCTCCATGCCGCGGGAGCGCCCCACGGTCCGCAGCCGGGCGCCGTCGAGAGCAGCCTCGGCAAGACCTCGACCGACGAAGTGGCCGTTATGGTCGACACGTTCAAGCCGTTGCTCTTAGCAGAGGCGGCGTTCGAGCTCGAAGATCCCGCGTACTACCGCAGCTGGATCACGCCGAGCACCGTGCCGGGCTGATCGTCCCGCTCACGGACCCGAAGCCGATGCGTGCGGCGCCGTCGCGTTCGCACCATCCGCGCAGCGTTACGGTGTCGCCGTCTTCGAGCCAGCGCCGCTCCTCTCCGGATGGAAGCTTCAGCGGACGAGCGCCGCGCCACGTGAGCTCCATCAAGCTCCCATAGCTGCCCTGCACCGGACCCGAGATCGTTCCCGAAGCATACAGATCGCCCGGCTCGACGCTTGCACCATTGCTTGCGGCGTGGGCGAGTTGTTGCGCCATATCCCAATACAGATACTTGAAGTTCGAACGTGCGATTTCAGCGGCGCGGCGCATGGCGGCGGTTCGAAGCTCCACGGCAAGCGCAATGTCGAATGTGAACGGCCGCGGCCGGCGCAAGTATTCCAGCGGCGGAGGGTCTTGCGATGGTCCGTCGATGCGGAACGGCGCGAGGGCGTCGAGGGAGACGACCCAGGCCGAGATCGACGTTGCGAACGATTTTCCGAGAAAGGGGCCGAGCGGCTGATACTCCCACGATTGGATGTCTCGCGCACTCCAATCGTTGACGAGCACCATGCCGAAGATCGTATCTTCCGCCGACGCGATCGGCAACGGCGTTCCGAACGGCGTCGGTCCGCCGGTGACGAAGCCGGTTTCCAATTCGATGTCGAGCGCTTTGGTCGGTCCGTACGAGGGTGGCGCGCTCTCGGACGGCCGGGCTTGACCGCACGGACGCGCGATCGGCGTTCCGTCGACCACGACGGTGCCGGCGCGGCCGTGATAGCCGATCGGCACGTAGCGCCAATTCGGCAGCAACGCCTCACCACCCGGACGCAAGATCTTCCCCATGTTCGTCGCATGCTCGAGCGAGGAGTAAAAATCCACATAGTTGCGTACGACGAACGGCATCTGCATGACGACATTCGCCTGTTTGACCAAAACGAAGTCGACGAGACCGCGATCCGCGATCTCCCGATTGCCGGCTTCGAGGAGCGCGCTCACCCGCGCGCGTAGCGCGGTCCATGCGGCTTTTCCTGAGGCGAGCACGTGATTGAGGGCCGGTTGTAGCAACGTATCGCGAAACGCGTACGCGTCGAAAAAACCCGCCCGGGCCGCGGAGTTGAGATCGAGAATGGATTCGCCGATTGCCACGCCGAGGTGCCACTCGTTGCCGCGCGTGAAAACACCGTACGGCAGATTCTGAATCGGAAAGTCGGAGCCGGCCGGAACGTCGACCCAGGACCGCAAGGAAGGACTCGTCGTTCCGTCGCCCTCGATCACGTCGCGACGGTCTCGCGCGTCAACACGCCGAGCGCGACGAGGTCTTCGGTTGGTTCATCAAAACTGCAACTGCCGTAGGCGACGAAGTTTTCATCGCGCATCTGGGCGACCTCAGCCGCGTGCGCGACCTGCTCCCTCCACGTGAATGTATCGCCCGCAAGGGCAAACGCGGCTGCGTCTTCGTCACCGAGCACCTCGGCTAACGCTTCGACGGAGGTGCCGGTGCGCGCCAAGAGCGTCGCGGCCATGAGATTCACGAACCCGTGCACCGGGCGTCCGTCCGGGTCGCGATGCCGGACCGGATGGTGAAGTCCGGCCGTTGCTTTGAACGGAACGCCGCCCTCCACGGCCAGGCGCACAAAAGCCGCCAGATCCTCGGGCGAAGGCACCGCGTCCGGCGCCGCACCGCCGCACCGCACTTTGGCTCCGAGCCGGGCGCGGTGGAGCGCTGCCATCGCGCCGGCGAGCAGGCCTCTCCAGCGCGGCGTGCGGGGAACTTCCACGAACGCCGGAAGCGCGCGCAGTCCCGCGTTTTCGAGGACCATGCGTACCTGCCCGATCGGCGCGTCGAAGGTCTCGCGTGCCGCCCGGGGGGCCGGAAGGGCGAGCTCGAGCGTCTCGATCCTCCACCGGCTCTCGCGCTGCGCGGCCGCAACCAGCTCGCAGATTGCCGCAATCTCGTTCAGCCATGCGGGCGTCGCCGCCGCGTCCAAAATCACGCTGAGCGCAAACGGCACGCGGCGTCCCAGGGCCTCCGCGAGCTCGCTCAATCGGCTTGCGGGAACGATGAAGCGCCCGGCGATCCACGCATACGGGCTCTCGCGCACGCGCTCGTACGTTTCGACCGCCGCATCCATCGCGAGCGACGCCGGGGGAAAGAGCCCGGCATAATCGATCAACCGGTTGAGCGCGCTTCGAACCGCATTCACAGCGCGACTTGCTTTCGCAGGTTCGGTTCCCGCAACCCGCTAAGTGGCGTCGCATGAGCACGATGACGTCGCCGAAAAGTAATCCGCTCGCAAACATCGACTGGGCATACTTGGAATTCTACGTCGGCAACGCCAAGCAAGCCGCGCGGTTCTACTCAACGGCGTTCGGATTCGAACAGATCGCCTATTGCGGACCCGAAACCGGCGTTCGCGGACGCGCGTCGTACTTGCTCGAGCAAAACCGTCTGCGTTTCGTGCTCACCACGAGCCTGCAACCCGACGACGACGTCGCGAAGCACGTCGCACTGCACGGCGACGGGATCAAAGACATCGCGATTCTCGTCGAAGATGCGCGGGCCGCGCACGACGCGGCGGTCGCCGCCGGCGCGCGTTCGGTGCTCCCTCCCACCTCGCTTCGCGACGAATTCGGCACGATCGTCAAAGCGACGATTGCCACGTATGGAGATACCGTGCATTCGTTCATTCAGCGCGACGGCTACGGCGGGGTTTTTCTGCCCGGTTTCATCGAGCAGCGCAAGGCGAGCGGCGCCGTTGCAAAAGCCGGCCTCCAGGCGATCGATCACTGCGTCGGAAACGTGGGTTGGGGCGAGATGGACGGCTGGGGCGAGTTCTATGCGAAAGCCTTCGGCTTTTCGCAACTGGTGTCGTTCGACGACAAAGACATCTCGACCGAGTACTCGGCGCTGAAGTCCAAGGTGATGAGCGACGAACGGCACCGAGTGAAATTTCCGATCAACGAGCCGGCGCAAGGCAAGAAGAAATCGCAGATCGAGGAGTATCTGGATTTCTATCGTGGGCCCGGGGTGCAACACGTGGCGATTGCGACGGACGATATCATCGAAACCGTCAAAGCCCTACAAGCGAACGGAGTCGAGTTTCAGGATACGCCGGATACATACTACGACGCCCTCGAAAGCCGCGTCGGCCAGATCGACGAAGCGACGAAAACCCTGCGCGACCTACGGATTCTCGTCGATCGCGACGATCTGGGATATATGCTGCAAATCTTCACCAAACCGCTGCAAGACCGGCCCACGCTGTTCTTTGAAATCATCCAACGCAAAGGCAGCCTCTCGTTCGGCAAGGGTAACTTCAAGGCGCTCTTCGTCTCGATCGAGATGGATCAGGCGCGTCGCGGAAATCTCTGAGATACTATGTCGGTTGACGCTGTAACGCTCGAAACGCGAGCGAACTCGCTTGCGACGCGTTCGATCAAAACGAGCGCCAAGGTCGCCGGCATTCACCTTGCAATCCGGTGCATGGATCTCACGAGCCTGGAAGGGAAGGATTCCGTGGGACGCGTTCGCTCGCTGTGCGCGAAAGCGGCCCGTCCGGCCCCGGGCGTCCCGAGCGTGGCCGCCGTTTGCGTGTATCCGAGCCTGGTTTCCGCGGCCAAGGAGGCGCTGCGCGGCACGCTGGTCCGCGTGGCCTCGGTTGCGACCGCGTTTCCAAGCGGGCTCGCGCCACTGGACGTCAAGCTGGCGGATACGCGTGACGCCATCGAAGCGGGCGCGGATGAGATCGACATGGTGATCGACCGGGGCGCGTTTCTGGCCGGCGACGAGCAGCGGGTGTTCGACGACATCGTTGCCGTCAAGCGCGTTTGCGCAAACGTGCGCCTCAAAGTCATTCTCGAGAGCGGCGAGCTGGGCGGATACGACGACGTGCGGCGCGCGGCCGATCTGGCACTCGACGCAGGCGCAGACTTCATCAAGACTTCGACCGGAAAAGCCGGAACGAACGCCACCTTCCCCGTGGCGGTCACCATGTGCGAGGCGATTCGAGAGCACGCACGCCGAACGGGGCGCCGCGCCGGCCTGAAGATCGCGGGCGGAGTGAAGACGACGAAAACCGCGCTGACGTATCTCGTGATCGTCAAAGAAATCCTCGGCGATGGATGGCTAACGCCGCAGTACTTGCGGATCGGCGCCAGCTCGTTGCTGGACGACCTCCTGATGCAACTCGAAAAAGAACAAACCGGCGCGTATGCCGGCCTCGATTACTTTCCGAAAGATTGACGATGACGATTTTCGAGTACGCGCCCGCGCCCGAAACGACGCGCGCCAACGTTCGCAAGGAATATGGCCTCTTCATCGACGGCAAATGGATGGCGCCGGCATCGGGCCGGTATTTCGAAACGGTCAATCCGGCGACGGAGGAAGTGCTCGCGAAAGTGGGACACGGCGACGCCACGGACGTCGATCGCGCCGTTCGGGCGGCCCGGCGCGCATACGAGAAATACTGGCGTAAGATGAAGCCGGCGGAGCGCGCGAAGTATCTTTATCGCATTTCGCGGACGCTGGTGGAACGCTCCCGGGAGTTGGCGGTTCTGGAAACGATGGACGGCGGCAAGCCGGTAAAAGAATCGCGCGACTTCGACGTGCCGATGAGTGCGGCACACTTCTTCTATTACGCCGGATGGGCCGACAAGCTGGAATATGCCATGCGCGCGGGCGAGACGCCGCGACCGGTCGGCGTGGCGGGGCAAATCGTTCCCTGGAACTTTCCGCTGTTGATGGCGGCCTGGAAAATCGCGCCGGCCCTGGCATGCGGCAACACCGTGGTGCTCAAACCCGCGGAGACGACGCCGCTGACCGCCCTGGCGCTGGCGCAAATCATTGAAGAGGCCGATCTTCCGCCCGGAACGGTGAACGTCGTGACCGGCGACGACACGACCGGTGCGGCGCTCGTCGAGCACGAGGAGGTCGACAAGATCGCGTTCACCGGATCGACCGAAGTCGGCAAACGAATCGCGCGCACGACGGCGGGCACGCGCAAGCGTCTGACGCTCGAGCTTGGGGGCAAAGCCGCGCACATTCTGTTTTCCGATGCGCCGCTCGATCAGGCCATCGAAGGCGTCGTGAATGGAATCTACTTCAATCAGGGCCACGTGTGCTGCGCCGGTTCGCGCTTGCTCGTGCAAGAGAGCATTCACGATGAAGTCGTGGTGCGTTTGACCGAGCGAATTCAAACGCTGCGGCTCGGCGATCCGCTCGATAAGAATACGGACATCGGGGCGATCAATTCGAAGAGTCAGCGCGACAAGATTCTCGATCTCGTGCGAAGTGGAATCGACGAAGGAGCAACGCTCGTACAGCAAGCTTGCCAAATTCCCGAGCGCGGCTACTACTTTCCGGCGTCGTTTTTCACCGGCGTGCAACAATCACACCGGATCGCGCGCGAAGAAATTTTCGGCCCGGTGCTCTCCGTATTGACCTTCAGAACTGCGGACGAAGCCGTCGAGAAGGCGAACAACACGCCGTATGGCCTTTCGGCCGGCGTCTGGACCGACAAGGGCTCGAAGAACATGTACATCGCGCAGCGCCTGAAGGCCGGCGTCGTATGGTGCAACACCTTCAACCTTTTCGACCCGAGTTCGCCCTTCGGCGGATATCGCGAATCCGGCTTCGGGCGCGAGGGGGGCGTGCACGGTCTCAAGGAATATCTGGCCTGCTAGCTTCGGCGGGAGGCCGTCATCGTAGAATCCGCGACCGGTCGTCACCTGCAGTCGAGCGAAGCGCCCGACGCGTTCTTTTCGTTATTCGCGCGCCATCCGCAATCGATGGCTCGCGTCGATCTCAACGGCACGATTCTCGAAGTCAACGAGGCGCTACGTAACCGCACCGGGTTTGCGCTCGACGATTTTCGGGGCCGACGCGTTCACGATTTCTTCCCACCCGAGGAAGCGGCGACGGCGGACGCCATGCTGGCCGCGGCGGCACGCGGCGATTCGGCGACGCGCGACGTGCGCCTGCGCCGGTTGGACGGCTCTTACGGCGAGCGCGAATTGGTTGTCGTTCCAATCGTGAGCGACGGATCCGTCACCGGGGCGTTTTTCTGTACCGAAGACATTAGCGAACGAGTTCGCGCACAGCGCGCGCTGGTCGACAGCGAACAGCGTTTCCGCTCGCTGTTCGAGCACAATCCCGAGGGCGTCGTTGCGGTGGATCGAACGGGCATAGTGATCGACGCGAACGATGCGGGAATACGTGTCGCCGGCCGCACGCGCGAAGAAATGGTCGGGCACGATATCCTGGCGCTGGTCGACGCAAGCCAGGTCGCGCTCATCCGCGCGAACTTCGAGCGCGTGCTCGAGGGCCAAGCGGTAACGTACGAATACGAACGAGACAACGAACGCGGATATCTTTGCCTCGAATGTTGCGGTTTGCCGATGTTCGCGAACGGCACGGTCGTCGGGGCATATTTTCTCATGCAGAACGCGACCGATCGCCGAATTGCGGAGCGCGAAGCGGCTCGGCAAGCGGCGCGCATTCGGGAGCTGTGCTTGGTTGCGGCGCGAGCCGACGGTACCGATTCGCAGATCGCGTTGACGTTGCAGGCCGGATGCACGCTGCTCGGAATGGACGTAGGTGCCCTCGTCAACGCGCAAACCGCCGTGGTGGAGCACCGGCACGATGCGGTCGAACGTAGCGGCAACGACAGCGCCGACCTGGCGGCGATTTCCAACGCGATTCTGCTTGCCGGTGGGCCGCTCGCGTCATCGAGTGCCCCGGGCCGGTCGGTCTACAGCGCATTTCTCGGCGTGCCGATGACCGTCAATCAGGAGACGTATGGGACGTTGTGTTTTGCCGCGACGCACGCGCGGCCGGCAATCACGGAAACCGATCTCGACCTGGTCGCCCTGATGACGTCGCTGCTGGCCGGCGCGCTCGAGCGGCGCGATGCCCGCGCACACTTGCGTCGCCTCGCATATTCCGACGCGCTGACCGGAATGCCCAATCGTGCGCTTTTGCTCGAACGCTTTCGCGATGCTCTCGAAGCTGCGCAGAGCCGTTTCACCCGCGTAGCGATTCTCACGTTCGATCTCGACCGCTTCAAGGACGTCAACGAAACGCTCGGACATGCCCTCGGGGATCGCCTGCTGCAGTGCGCCGCGGAAAGGCTCGCTGCAACGCTGGGCAATCGCGGTCTCGTCGCGAGAACCGGGGGCGACGAATTCGTGGCGCTCTTGCCGAATTGCGAATCGCTCGAGCAGATTCGCGGAGTTGCCGACGAATTGCTCAAAGCGGTCGACGCGCCGTTCGACATCGACGACTACGAGCAGTACATTACTACGAGTATCGGTATCGCCGTTTATCCCGACGATGGGAAAGACGATCAAACGCTGCTCAAGAATGCCGACATCGCGATGTACCGTGCGAAAGATTTGGGCAGAAACGCGTATCAATTTTACTCGGCCGCGTTCGAAGCCCCGATCCACATGCGCCTCTCGCAAGAAAAGTTGCTGCGGCAAGCCCTCGCGCAGCGCGAATTCGAGCTCGCGTATCAACCGATCGTCGAGCTTCGTAGCGGCCGCGTGGTGGCGCTCGAGGCATTACTGCGCTGGCGGCATCCGAAGACCGGCATCATCTACCCGAATCAATTCATTCCGAGCGCGGAAGCGAGTGGTTTGATCGTGCCGCTCGGGGCGTGGGTATTGGCGGAGGCCGCGCGCGATCTGCGCCGCCTGCAATCGCACTATCCGGAGTTGCGGGTGGCAGTCAACCTTTCGGCTCGGCAATTCCACCAACCCGATTTGCGCGAGACGGTGCTGCATGCGTTGGAGGACGCCCGCGTTGCCACATCGTCGCTGGAGGTAGAGATTACGGAAAGCATCGCGATGGCGGATGCGGCGCATTCCGAAGCGATCATGCGCGAGTTGGTCGACTCGGGGATTCATCTCAGTTTGGACGATTTCGGCACGGGATATTCTTCGCTCAGCTATCTGCGGCGCTTCCCCGTGAGTTTGATCAAGATCGATCGGACGTTCGTCGACGGCATCGGATCGCAGCCCGACGATGAGACGATCGTCATAACGGTCATTGCGATGGCGCACAACCTTGGTTTGCACGTGGTTGCCGAGGGCGTCGAAACATCCGAACAAGTGGATTTCTTGCGCGCGTATGGGTGCGACCGGTTGCAAGGGTATTACGTCGCCAAGGCCGCCCCCGCGAGCCGCGTCGAGGAATTTCTACCGATGTGGGAAGCGAAGGGGCTCTAAGCGTGCTCGCCGCCCCGCCGCTCGCCGAGCGGCAACGCCTCGTTGATTGGTATCGCCGCAACCGGGCGCGTTCCGCCGAAATCTTCGCGCTCGTCGATGAGAGCGCGTACTATTCGCGCCCGATTGCCCTGCGGCACCCGTTCGCGTTCTACGAGGGGCATTTGCCCGCGTTCAGCTTTCTGACGCTCAACGAGCGGGCGCTGCACGAAACCCCGCTCGACGCGCGTCTCGAGAAAGTCTTCGAGCGCGGAATCGACCCCGGAGATTCGGCGGCGGCCGCGCGTTTCGAGCGTCACGACTGGCCTTCGAAAGCGGAGATCGTCGCGTTCGGACACGGGTGCGACGAGCGCGTGGTCGCGGCGCTCAGGAACGCGGCCCTCGTCGACGATCGCAATCCTCGGCTCGTGCGCGCGCAGGCGGCATATACGATTCTCGAGCACGAAATGATGCACCACGAAACGCTGCTGTATATCATCGCACGCTTGGACGAAAGTCAAAAACGTAAACTTCCGCAGGAACATCGCGACACGCCGCCGCCCGTCAACGAATTTCGTGAGGTCCCGCGCGGGGTTGCGACGCTCGGCGCGGTTCCGGGAGAGATTCCTTTTGGTTGGGACAACGAGTTTGGCCGCACGCGCGTGGAGGTCGACGGGTTCACGTTGCAACGCTATCCGGTGACGAACGGCGACTATCTCGCCTTCGTCGAAGCGGGCGCGTCGCCGCCGCCGTTTTGGGAGCGCCGGGACGGAACGTGGTGCCTTCGCGGCCAGTTCGAGCGTTTGCCGTTTGCGAAGTCGTGGCCGGTGTACGTTTCGCACCGCGAAGCGTCCGCATATGCCGCCTGGATCGGCAGCCGCCTTCCGACGGAAGCGGAGTTTCATCGGGCCGCGTTCGGAACGCCCGCAGGAGACGAACGCGCCTTTCCGTGGGGTGAGGACGCTCCATCGCCGCGCTTCGGAAACTTCGGCTTCGCGCGCTACGATCCGGAACCCGTCGACGCACACCCACTCGGCGCCAGCGCGTGGGATATTCTGGATTTGATCGGAAATGGATGGGAGTGGACGTCCACCGTCTTCGGCCCGTTCGACGGATTCGAAGCGATGGCGTCGTACCCTCAGTACTCGGCCGATTTCTTCGACGGGAAGCATTTCGTCATGAAAGGCGCCTCCCCGGTAACGGCCGTTGAACTCATCCGCCGGAGCTTCCGCAATTGGTTTTACGACGATTATCCCCACATGTACGCCAAGTTTCGTTGCATCGGCTCGTAGGGGCTGCGTTCGCAGCGCTTCTTCTCGCCGGCACCTCGGCGTGCACCAAGGTTTCGACCGGAACGAGTACCGGGGGAGAACATTCGTGGACGCAGCCCGGCGTCGTTCGCATCGCACTGTACGCGACGCCGAATACGTTAAACCCGCTCCTCAGCTCGAATAGCGCAGAGAATCTGCTTGCGGCGCTGGCATTCGATGAGTTGGTGAGCGTCGATTCCAAAGGCAACGACGTCCCGCAACTCGCGGCCGAGGTTCCGACGCTCGCCAACGGAGGCATCAGCAAAGACGGCTTGACCCTGACCTACCATTTACGCAAGAACGTCAAATGGCACGACGGGGCGCCCTTCACGAGCGACGACGTCAAGTATTCCTTCGAGCAAGTGATGAACCCCAACAACAACGTGGTCTCGAAGCGGGGATACGACCTCGTCACCTCCGTGAGCACGCCCGACAAGTACACCGTCGTCTTTCGCTTGAAGCAACCCTTCGCGCCCGCGATCGAGACGCTCTTCAGCGAAAGCGATCAGCCGTATCGAATTATCCCGAAGCATCTCCTTGCGAGCTATCCGAACCTGAACCGCGTGCCGTTCAACGGCGAGCCGGTGGGAACCGGACCGTTCAAATTCGTCAAATGGGTGCGCGGCGACCGGATCGAGTATGCGGCAAATCCGGATTACTTTCTCGGAAAGCCCAAACTGGATCGAATCGTCGTGAAGATCATCACCGACTCGAACACGCAAGATACGCAGATGCTCAATCACGAAGTGGATTTCGTAGCCGAAATCGGTGGGCCTCAATATCGCGATTTGAGCGGGAAGCCGGATGTCGTCTTGAACCTCGCAAACTCGCCACAATACGAAGGCATCGGGATAAACATGGCCCGCGCGCCGCTGAACGATCCGATCGTCCGTCAAGCCTTGGCCTATGCGCTCGACAAGAAAACGATTACTGCGGACACTCAATACGGGACCTCGGTCGTGGCGACTGAAAACATCCCGGGGCATTCCTGGGCGTACAATCCGAACGTCGACCGATTCGACTACAACCCCGCCAAAGCCGGACAACTCCTCGACGGCGACGGCTGGAAAATGGGGCCGGGCGGCATTTGCGTAAAAAACGGCCAGCAACTCTCGTTGCAATTCGTCTACGGGCAAGGCAGTACGGCCGCGCAAAACGTCGGCGCCCTCGTGCAATCGGAGCTCAAGGCGGTGGGCATCGATGCCCCGATCAAGACGTATACGTTCGTATTGCTGTATGGGCCGGTTCAAACGGGCGGCATCTACAATAGCGGGAAGTTCGACATCAATCTCTATGCCTGGGTGGCCGGGGCGGATCCGGACGACTCCTCGCAGTTTACGTGTCCGTACGTGCCGCCGACCGGAAACAACGTTTTCCACTTTTGCAATAAAGAGTTCGACGCGGCTGAAAACGACGCGTTGACGCATTACGACCGTCCGACGCGCAAAGCCGCATACGCGCGCACTCAAGCCATCATGGCGAAAGAGATTCCGCTCGTGTTTCTGTTCTGGCCGAAACAGCGCGCGGCCCTGAGCCCCGATCTTCGCGGCTACGATTCCAACGGCGTCACCGAAACGTGGAACGCCTGGCAGTGGTCGATTTGACAGGAGACGCATCACCGTGACCGCTACTCTGACGCAAAAGAAAACTCCCATCACGGTCGCGTACGGCGACGGGATCGGCCCGGAAATCATGGATGCGACGCTGCGCATCATCAACGCCGCCGGTGCGCAGATCGACCAAGAGACGATCGAGATCGGGGAAGCGGTGTACAACCGCGGCATCTCCAACGGCATCGAGCCGAGCGCGTGGGATTCGCTACGCCGCACGCGCGTCTTCTTGAAGGCGCCGATTACGACGCCGCAAGGCGGTGGATTCAAAAGCCTGAACGTCACGGTTCGAAAGACGCTGGGCCTGTACGCCAACGTCCGGCCGTGTCAGTCGCTCTCTCCGTACGTCGCTACGAAACATCCGAACATGGATCTCGTCATCGTTCGCGAGAACGAGGAAGACGTGTACGGCGGGATCGAGCACCGCCAGACGCAGCAGGTGACGCAGGCGCTCAAGCTGATCTCTCGGCCGGGTTCGGAGAAAGTCATTCGCTACGCGTTTGAATACGCCAAACAAAATAATCGGAAGAAAGTCACGGCGTTTACCAAGGACAACATCCTGAAGATGACCGACGGGCTCTTCCACAAAGTCTTCGACGAGATTGGGAGCGACTACCCGGATATCGAGAAAGAGCATTGGATCGTCGACATCGGCGCCGCAAAGATGGCCGACACGCCCGAAGCGTTCGACGTGATTGTCATGCCGAATCTCTACGGCGACGTTCTCTCCGACGTCGCGGCGCAGATAACCGGCTCGGTGGGTCTGGCCGGCTCGGCCAACATCGGCGAGCATTTTGCGATGTTCGAAGCGATTCACGGCTCGGCTCCGCGGCGCGCCGGGCAAAATCTCGCGAATCCCTCGGCGCTGCTCCTCGGCGCGGTGATGATGCTCAATCACATCCATCAGAGCGAGGTTGCCGAGGGCGTGCACAATGCGTGGCTCACCACGATGGAAGACGGCATTCATACGTACGACATCTATAAGGAAGGCACGAGCAAGCAAAAGGTCGGGACGCGCGAATTCGGCGATGCGGTGATCGAGCGCCTAGGGCGCACGCCGAGGAAACTCAAGCCGGTGAAATACCTGACGAGCAGCGCGATGGACACGCATCAGCGGCCGTTCAAGCCTCTTGAAGAGAAGCGCCTCGTCGGGGTGGATGTTTTCGTGGACTGGTCGGGAGGTGGCCCCGACGACCTCGCGGAGGCGATCGTGCCGCTCGCTACCGACGGTCTGTCGCTGCAAATGATCAGCAATCGCGGAACGAAAGTTTGGCCCGGCGGCTCACCCGAGACGTTTCTCAGCGATCACTGGACGTGCCGGTTCATCGCCGACGGTCCGCACACCGTCAGTCATCATGCGGTGTTGAACGTGCTGCACGGCTTCTTGGCGCGCGATCTCGATTTCATCAAAACGGAGTTGCTCTACACGTTCGACGGTAAACCCGGCTTCTCGCTCGCTCAAGGACAGTAACGCGCTCACAGCCTCGTCGCTCGCTCTTACATTCGCGTGTACAACGTCCCGAGGGCGGCCAGCCCGATTGCTTCGCCGGAGAAAATCATGAAGCCGTATGCGTCTCCGGTGAGACCGCCGCCGAGCAACCGTTTGAGATACTGACCGCACGCGAGTGCGAGCGCGATCAGCGCCGGCACAATCCACACCGCGCCGCGAACGTGCAGGGCGAACGCAAGCCATTCAGTGGCAATCGCGAAAAGCCCGAGCAACCACCACGGCGGCCGCGCTCCGAGCGCGCTCGACGGCGTCTCGCGCGCGTAGGGGACAACCAGTGCGTTCGCAACTGACGCGAGTCGCGCCGCGGCAAAGACCAACGCGAGCGCGAGCGGTAAGGCCGCAAACGGAACGTACCAAAGGCCCGCCAGCCACAGCGCGCTCGCGCAGAGCATCCCGGCGACGGCAAACGTTCCGTGCCGCGGGTCGCGCAAGATTTCGAGGCGGCGCGCGGGAGGCACCGCGGCAAAGCACGCGTCGCACGTGTCCATGAAGCCGTCAGCGTGAACCGCTCCCGTTAGGAGCACTCCGGCCACAAACACGATGGAGACCGCGATTGCGTGCGGCACCACGAAGCTTCCCGCGAAACCGATTCCGCCGCAGATTGCCCCGAGCAGCAAGCCGACGAACGGTAAGAACGCCACCGCGACCTCATCCGGAGCGTCGCGCGTCCCGACGCGAATTGCCGTGAAGTATCCGAACGCCGAGCGGAACCCGGCGCCGAAGGGCCTCACGAATGCAGGGCGAGATCGGTGTCTGCGGTCGAAACCCCCGCTTCGGCAAACGTTTTCATTTCGCGAATCATGCGCGCCGCCGCTTCAATCAGCGGCAACGCCAGCGCGGCACCGCTTCCTTCGCCAAGTCGCAGGTCGAGATCGAACAACGGCACGAGGCCGAGGTGCCGCAGCGCCACCGCATGCCCGAGCTCGCGCGAACGATGCGACGCGATGAGGTAATCCCCCAGTGCCGGAGCGATTCGCACCGCAAGCAGTGCCGAGGCCGCTACGATGAATCCATCCAACACGATGGGGATGCGCGCGGCCGCGGCCGCCAGCATCACGCCTGCTAGGCCGACGATTTCCGCTCCGCCCACTTCTTCTGCGACCGAATGCCAGTCGGCGCTTTTGCAGCGTTTCACTCCGCATTCGACCGCGACGATCTTGCGGCGCAACGTCTCGTCATCGATGCCGGTGCCGCGGCCGACGACGTCTTCCGCCGCTTCACCGGAGAGCGCACAGATGACGGCTGCGGCGGACGTCGTGTTTCCGATTCCCATCTCGCCGATCGCGATGACGTCCATGGGGCGCTCCGCATACAACGCTCGAAACGTCGAACTTCCGCTCTCGAGGAGAGCGTCCACCTCGCGCGCATCGAGGGCCGCCTCGCGCGCGAAATTGCGCGTGCCCCGAACGACCGGCGTGTTGAACAATCGCGGTGCATCGGCGACGTCACCCTTCACGCCGAAGTTCGCGACGTAGACCTCGGCGCGCACGGCGCGTCCGAAAGCGCTGATGGCCGCGGTCTCCGCAAGGAATCCCAGGATCATCTGCCCGGTAACCTCGCTCGGGTATGCGCTCACCCTCTCTTCCGTCACTCCGTGATCGCCGGCTCCGATCAACACCGTACGTTGCTCGTAATTGCTCGAAGGGATCCCTCCGGCAATCGAAGCCAGGCGTTCCGCAAGTTCTTCGATCCGGCCGAGGCTTCCGAGGGGCTTCGTGAGCTGATCGATACGCGTTCGGGCATCGCGCGCCGCCGTACGGCTCACCGGGTCAATCGAAATGTGAAAGGTCATTCAGCGAGGTTATCTCCGCGGTAGTCTCATCCATTGTCAGCCGCGTGATGCCGCCCGGATCGAGTGGAACGATCAGGTGCGGATCGTCCGAGCCGAGCACGCAATGGAGGAGCGCGTGAATCGAGCCGGCGTGCGCCACGAGTGCACCGCACGCGGCGCCGCGCCTGCGCAACTCTTCGACGGCCGGAGCGACCCGCGCACGCAATGCTTCGAAGTCTTCACCTCCAGGCGCGGCGTAGTGCGTGTAGCTGGTCCAGGGCGCCGAGCGCAACGCCGGATCGCGGGCACAGATCTCCGTCCACGTCAGCCCTTCCCACGCCCCGAAGGAGAACTCGCGCCAGCGCGGATCGGCTTCCGGCGCGAGACCGTGCGCGGCGGCAATCGCGGTTGCGGTTTCTCGCGCGCGCCGTAAATCGCTCGTCACCACGAATTCCACAGCTTCGCCTGCGAGTGCCGTGGAAATGCGCGCAGCTTGCGACCTGCCCACCGCGTCCAATGGCGGATCTGCGTGGCCTTGAAATCGCCGCTCGGCGTTCCAGGCCGTCCTACCGTGACGGACGACGATTAGTTCGATGGACCGTGTTCTGCCAACAAATCGAGCATGTCGTTGGCATGCTCTTCTTCAACCGCTAAGATTCCTTCAATGAGCCGGCGCGACGTCGGGTCGTTCTCCCCGAAGTACCGGATGATTTCGCGGTACGATTCGATGGCAATCCGCTCGGCTATCAAGTCTTCTTTGATCATGTCGACCAGATCGTCGCCTTCGGTGTATTCGGAGTGGCTGCGCGACGTAAGTCCGGTCGGATTAAAATCGGGCGCGCCGCCCAGCTGTGTGATACGCTCCGCGATCTTGTCGGCATGTTCTTGTTCTTCATTCGCGTGCTCCAAAAACTCGTTCGCGACCGAGTCTTTGCTCAGTCCTCTCGCTGTGTAGAAATGCCGCTTGTACCGCAGCACGCAGACGATTTCCGTCGCGAGCGCCTGATTCAGAACGTCGATCGCGCGTGCGAGGTCGAGCTTGTAGTCGGGCGTGATTGCGCCGCGTTCGATATGGAGGCGTGCGCGGCGGCGCAGTTCGGTAACGTCGCTCAAAAACGGGGTGGAAATATCCGTCACGTTGATCTCCTACGCAAGTGCCTTGCTCTCTGCTATACCCGCGTGCGAAAGCGGGCGTCGCGCCTCTAAGACCGGCCAGGCAAGCGGCCGACACTTTGTATATGCGCCTGCACTCGGAACCCGAGGGAGTGCGCGACGACCTCGCCCTCATTCATGCAACGGGGCGGATTCTCGCGGGCGAACGCGATGAGGCCGCGCTGCTCCAGCACGTCTGCGCCTTGGTGGCGCACGGCCGTGCCTATCGCACCGTGTTGATCGGGATCGCCCAAGACGACGGCCGCGTGAAGGCGGTCGCCTCAAACCGCGAGGACGCCCTCGCGCTCTTCGAAGGGGCGGATATCCGTTGGGACGAGGCGCCCGAAGGTCAGGGTGCGGTCGGACACGCCTTGCGCAGCGGCGAGCCGGTCGTCCGGCGCATCGCCGACGCGAGCCTGCCGCGCTGGAATCAAATTGCATCCGAGCTGGGAATCACCCACGCCCTTGCCGTTCCGTTTCGCCTCGTTCGCGAGCGCGCCGTCTTGGTTGCCTACTCCGGAGAACCCGAGGCCTTCGGCGAAACGCAGATCGAGACGCTTCGCGAGCTGACGGCGCAAATCGCGCAAGCCGTCGAAAACATCCGGATGCGCGAGGCGCTTGAGGCCGAACGCGACCGCGCAAATCATGCCGAACAACGCCTCTCGGCGCTCTGGAAAATCGGCAGTCGCGTCCGCGCTCGCCCCGGCGCGGCTGAAGAGATCGCTCGTGAAATCGTGTCGGAAGGCGTTCACCAGTTAGGCATGGAGTTCGGCTACGTCGCGTCGATCGACGGCCGCCGCATGCGTTTCGATATCATAAACGGCGCCCCGGCGGCCGGCCCCGATCACGGCCCGATCGTCGAAGCCGCCACGGTGGATCTCACCGGCACGTACGCCGAGCGCGTCGTCGACGAGCGGCTTTCCGTCGCGTTTCGCCACGGACGCGAAGGCGATTTTATCGGGACGCCGTTTTACGTCGCCGAGGGGCTGCGCGTGTTATGCTTCGGCGTTCACGGCGCGCGTGTCGATCGCTTTACCGATCAAGACATTCGCTACGTCGAACTCTTGGCGTCGGTGCTTTCGCAAACGCTCGATCACGCGGACGTCCAAAAGCGCATGGAGTATCTGCAACAGCACGATCCCCTGACGGGCTTACACAATCGCGACCACTTCAACGCGCGCTTGGCGACCCTCTTGGCGGCGCGAGGTCAGCACGTCGCGCTGGTCTTGGTCGATACCGACAAGTATCAGCAGTTGCTCGACGAGCACGGTCCCGAGTCGGGCGATGAAATCATGCTGGAGCTGGCGGCGCGCATCACGCACGCGAAGGGACCGTCGGCGGAACTCTTCCGCTATCGCGCGGATTCATTCGCAATCGTCGTCACGGACCGGCGCCCCGAAGAGGTGCATTTCTTAGCGGAACGCTGCATCGCCGCGGTGCGCATGCCGTTTCGCGTTTCCGGCGCAGAAATCGAAATCTCGGCCAGCATCGGCATTGCGATCGCGCCTTCCGATTCCGACGACCCGGCAGGCCTGACCGTAGCGGCCGCCACGGCACTCCGTCGCGCAAAACGGGCGGGCCACGGCCAGTTTCGTTACTACAACGAACTTCTCGACGAACGCTTTGGGCGCCGGCGATTGCTTGCCGAAGAATTGCACACCGCGCTTCGGCATGACGAGCTGCGCCTGTATTTTCAGCCCATCGTGCACCTGCGCAGCGGCAAAGCGGTTGCGGCCGAAGGGCTGCTGCGCTGGCATCATCCTCGCCGCGGCATCTTGGGCGCAACCGAATTCGTAGGACTCGCAGAAGAGAGCACCTTGATCAACGAAATCGGTTCGTGGGTTTTTCTGCAGGCAGCACGTCAAGCAAAAGCCTGGAAAGACGAAGGCCGCGAAATCGTCATCGCGATCAATCTGTCGGCGCGGCAATTCAACGATCCGACGCTCTTAGAGGCGGTCGAGCACGCGCTGCGCGTTTCCGGTTCTCCACCCGAGCTGATCGAATTCGAAGTGACGGAGTCAATTGCCATGCGCGATCCGGCCGCCGCGGCATATACGATGGGGTGCTTCCGCGATTTAGGCCTGCGCATCGCCCTCGACGATTTTGGAACGGGACATTCTTCGCTTGCGTACCTGCGAAATTTCCCGATCGATATCATCAAGCTCGATCAGTCGTTCGTCGCGGGCCTGCCGCAGGACCAAATCAACGTTGGTATCGCGCGCGCGGTCGCTGAATTGGCGCGAACTCTCGGCTGCGAAGTGCGCGCGGAAGGCGTCGAGGGCCCGCAACAAGCCGAATTCCTCCGCAGTATCGGGGTCGATTCCGCTCAAGGATTCTGGATCGCTCCGGCCTTGATGCCCGGCGCGTTATCGCACTGGGTATCGGCGTGGCCGGCTCACAGCGCCTGGAGAGAGGCGTCGGCCAGCATTTCCGCGACGTGAGCGTCGACGCATTCGTCCACCAGACGCCATCTTGGCGCCCTGCATTCGAATTCCGCAAAGGCGGCGTTTCGCACCGTTAGGTTCCAGAACGCCTCCGGATCCATTTGAAGAAGCTCGATCAACGCGACGCGGACGACCACGTCGTGCGTGACCACGAGCGTATCGCCGCGGGGCTCGAACGCGGTTCGGAAACTGCGCCAACGGGCGAGGACATCGGCCAACGATTCCCCTTGATCGAAACGCACGCTCCACGGCGCGCTGCGCCATGCGGAAAATCGAGCGCGATCGTTCGCGGCGATCTCGTCGCGCAAGCGCGTTTCCCAGGTTCCGTGCGCGATTTCCGTGAGCATCTCGTCACGCTCGACCGCCAAGCCAAGCTCGTTTGCGAGCGGCGCCGCGGTCGCCACGCAGCGCTGCAACGGGCTCGAAATGATGCGCGTAATGTTGCGCTCGCGAAGCGCACCGCCGAGCGCGCGCGCCTGTCGTTCGCCCAGCTCCGAGAGCGAAGACTCGCGCCGCCCTTGATAGCGCCCTTCGCGATTCCACGCTGTTTCGGCGTGACGCGCGAGATAGAAGCGCATTAAACCGCGAGCGCTCGCACCGAGCGAATCATGGGAATCGCGCGCAGCGCTTCCAGTGCGGGGGCGTCGAGGGGCCGGTCGACGCTCAGGACCATCATCGCCTCCCCTCCCTGCGACGAGCGCGCGACTTGCATGGTCGAGATATTGAACCCCGCATCTCCAAGCGCCGTTCCCACGCGTCCGATCATGCCGGGAACGTCGCTATGGCGCGTCACGATAAGGGCGCCGCTGGGGATGGCGTCGACTTCAAAGCCGTCGATTTCGACAATCCGCGCGCCGTTGTGTAAGCTCGTTCCCACGAGGCTGTTCTCACCGTCCGAAATCGCGATGGAGCCGGCATATGCATCGTGCTCGCGCACGCAGCGAACGTCGAGCACGATCCCGAGCTCGCGCGCCAGCGCTTCGGCATTTACGATTGAAACGCGGCGATCCGTCGTCTGCGCGAGAAGTCCCGACAGGAATGCCGCGGCGAGCGGGCGGGCATTGCATTCGGCAATCTCTCCGCGCACCGTCAACACGAGCGAGCGCATCGGACTTTCGCGGAGCTGGGGAAAAATGACGCCCATGCGATGCGCGACGTCCACGAACGGCCGAAGCGTGTGCGCGTCGGCGCCGCCGGCGATCGGCGCATTGACCGCCCCATCGGCAGGCCGGCCTTCCAAAACGTTGGCGACGTCGCGCGCGAGCTCGGTGGCGATGCGCGCGAGTGCTTCGTGCGTCGATCCGCCGAGGTGCGGCGTCGCCACCACGTGCGCGTGCCGATGCAGCAACGCCCCGGGGCTTTGCGGCGGCGGCGGCTCTTCGCGCACGACGTCGATCGCGGCGCCCCGCACCCTCCCGGACTCCAGGGCTTCGAGCAACGCGTGCTCGTCGATTACGCCACCGCGCGCGCAGTTGACGACCAGCGCGCTCGATTTCAAACGGCCGATGTATTTCGCATCGATCAATCCAAGCGTCTGAGCGTTGAGCGGAACGTGAACCGTCAGAATGTCGACGCGCCCCAGCAATTCGTCGAGCGGAAGCAGGGTCGCACCGTGAGCTTGTGCGCGCGCCGCGGTTACGAAGGGGTCCGATGCCAAAACTTCCATGCCGAAGGCCGCCGCACGCGTCGCGACCGCCCCGCCGATGCGCCCCAACCCGACGATACCGAGGGATTTTCCGAAGAGCTCCGTTCCGACGAACGGGGCGCGCTTCCATTCACCGCGTTTCAGAGATTCGTGAGCCGCCGAGAGGTGGCGTACTAAGCTCAAGAGCAGCGCAAACGTGTGCTCTGTCGCTGCAATCGTATTCGCCGACGGCGTATTGAGCACGACGATCCCTGCGTCCGTTGCGGCTCCGACGTCGATCGCGTCGACGCCGACGCCCGCACGGCCGACGACGCGTAAGGACGCTCCGCTGTCCAAGAGCTCGCGATCCACTCGCGTTTCCGAACGGACGATCAAGCCTGCAGCCCCAACGAGCGCGCGCAGGAGCGCCTCCCGCGGTGAACCCACCCGCACGTCCACCTCGATGCCGCGGTCGCGCAAGACATCGAGTCCGCTTTCTGCAAACGGCTCGGCAATTACGACACGATTTGCCGTCATGGTAGCAATAATCGACACTTACCGGGTGGAAATCCAGGGTCCCTCCGCCGGTCCGTCGTACGCAACGCACGATGTCCAAAGAGGGCGGGCAAAGCCGTCTTGCGGTTCGCAAGACCTATAAGTTGTACATCAATGGAGCGTTTGTACGCTCGGAATCCGGGCGAAGCGATCCGTTATGGGACGGCAAAGAATTCGCAGCGAACGTCGCTCGCGCTTCGCGCAAAGACGTGCGCGACGCCGTCGTTGCGGCTCGGGCCGCGCAACCGAATTGGTTTTCGATGACCCCGGCGTTACGCGGTTTGATCTTCTACCGGCTGGCCGAGATGGTCGAAGGGCGCAAAGCGGAGTTCGTCGAGCGCCTGCGTGAAGGCAGCGAGCTTGCAGAGCCGGACGCAGCAGCTGAAGTTCTTGCCGCGATCGATCGTATCGTGTGGTACGCGGGATGGTGCGACAAGTATGCGGCATTACTCTCGACGCGTAACCCCGTCGGAGGCCCGCACTTCAATTTTTCCACCGCCGAACCGATGGGGGTCATCGCCCTCATCGCGCCCGACGAGCCGGCGCTGCTCGGAATGGTGTCGATGATGATGCCGGCGTTGGTGGCGGGCAACACGCTCGTCATCGTCGGCTCGGAGCGCGACCCGCGCACGCCGATGACATTTGCAGAAGCCCTTGCGACGAGCGACCTGCCGGCGGGCGTCGTGAACGTCTTGACCGGTCATCGCACCGAACTGGCGCCTCCCCTCGCAAAACATATGGACGTGAACGGCATGACCTTCGTGGATATCGACAACCCATATACGACGGAATTGCAACGGAGTTCCGCCGAAAACCTGAAGCGTACGCACGTGGTGCCGGCGCGGTCGCGCGCACAATGGTTTTCTGCGGACGTTCAGAGTTTGGACGAAATCGCCGCATTGAGCGAAATCAAGACGATCTGGCACCCCGCCGGAATTTGAGCGAAGCAGCGACGCGCGACGCCATCGTCGCATGCTGCCGCGCTTTGTGGGATCGCCGGTTAACTTTCGGAACGAGCGGAAACGTCAGCGCGCGCTTGGATGACGCGCGACTCCTCATTACCAGTAGCGGTGCATCCTTTCGAACGCTCGAGGCGGGCGATCTGGCGCGCGTCGACGGTGCCGGCGCCGGCGAAGGCGCGCAACCCTCGACCGAACTACCGCTGCACGTAGCCGCATACGCGGCTCGTCCCGACGTCCGGTTCGTCGTGCACACGCATCCGACGTTCTGCGTGGTCTGGTCGAAATGCGCCAAAACCGTCTTCCCGCGCGACACCGTCGGCGCACGCGAGACCCTTGGACCGGTCGGCTACGTCGGCTTTTTTCCGCCGGGCAGCGCCGAACTGGCAGACGCGATGGCTGCGCAACTGCGGGAGGGGTTCGACACCGTGCTCATGGAGCGTCACGGCCTCACGACCGTGGGCGGCGACCTCGAGCGCCCCTTCAATCTCGCCGATTTGGCGGAGGAGGCGGCGCGTATCGCGTATCTCAGTCGCTTGTTGGAGGTTACGTGAGCTTCCGGTTACCCTTCCACCAACGGCTGGCAAATGCGCTTTCCTATAACGAGTTCCGCATTCACTACCAGCCCGTCGTCGACATGCAGACGAGCGAACTCATCGGCATGGAGGCATTGTGCCGCTGGCCGCAGCGCGATCAGACGTTCGCGCCGCCGGATTCCTTCATTCCTCAAGCGGAAACCAGCGGTTTCATCATCCAGCTCGGCGAGTGGGTGATGCGCAATGCGATCGAACAGACCAAAAAATGGGTGACCGAGTACAAGCTGCCGTTGCGCCTTGCGGTGAACCTTTCGGGACGGCAATTCATGCACCACAAGCTGCTCGAGACGGTTCAAGACGCATTACGGCAGTCGGGCCTCAAAGCCGAGAATCTCGACTTCGAAATCACTGAGACGGTGGCGATGCAAAACGCCGAGGACTCCATCGGGGTCATGCGCCAGATCAAGCAAATCGGCATCGGTCTTTCGCTCGACGATTTCGGCACCGGCTACTCGTCGCTGAGCTATCTCAAGCGCTTCCCGCTCGACATACTCAAGATCGACAAGTCGTTCGTGCAAGACATTCCGGCCGATCAAAACGATCTCGCGATTGTCTCGGCGATCACCGTGATGGCGCTTGCCTTGAATCTGAAAGTGCTCGCGGAAGGCGTCGAAACCGAAGCGCAAGCAGACTTCTTGCGCGAATGCGGAGTGACGTACGCGCAGGGTTATCTCTTCGGCCGCCCCATGCCGGCCGAGGACTTCGAGGAAATTCTCAAGTCGCACCCGACCGAAGTGCCGCTCCGCGCCAAAGCCCACTAGGAGTCCGGAGCCGGCTGCCCGAACCGCGCGCCGCGGCCCGTGGAGAGGTGGCAGAGTGGTCGAATGCACTCGCTTGGAAAGCGAGCAGAGGTGATGAGCCTCTCGGGAGTTCGAATCTCCCCCTCTCCGAGTCTCTAAAACCCGAGAGGCTCATCAGCGAAGGCGCGAAGCGCCGAAGCGGTTTTGAAACGTCGCCGATGGCAGCCTGCGAAGCAGGCGACATCGGCCTCTCGGGAGTTCGAATCTCCCCCTCTCCGGGGCTTGCGACGGTTGCTCGAAAGTCGCTCGAAAGCGCACCTCGTGTGCGCTTTCTGCTTTACCGCATTTCGCGCAGAGCAAGCTTTGAAGTTGCCCTCCATGG
>JAFAIW010000027.1 GCA_019236495.1 Vulcanimicrobiota bacterium
AAAGGCGGAGACGGCCCGGCGTTGTACGGAATCGAACACCGCCGCAGTGCCGCGCAAATCGCCGCCGCCATCGAAAACCCGAAACCGCCGATGCCCCGGCAAAACTTCACGACCGCACAAGTGCAAGATATCGTCGCGTATCTTTCATCGCTCGACGGCGGCCTCGATCGCTCCGCGCCCACGGTCCGCCTCGATCCGAGCTCCCCCTCCGACCACGCGCGCGTGATCGTGACGTTCCCAGGGACTCTCCCGCGGGTGGCGACGGTGCAAGCGCTCATGCACATGGGCTCGATGACGCACGGCACGCCGGAGATTCCGCTCGCGAAAACTCCCGATCCGAATGCGCTGTACGGCGACGTTACCTTCAGCATGGGCGGCCCGTGGGTGATCGTGGTGCGGTACGACGGCAAAGAATTGGACGTTCCGGTCAACGTTGCCGAATCGCACTGAGTTTGTCCGGTGGGGCGTCGCGGCGATGTCCGCTTTCGCGTTGCCGGCGTTGCCGCCGCGCGCGCGCGCAAGCGCAACGCATGAAGTGACGCTCGAATCCTCGCCGCTTCGGTTCTCACCGCTTCCCGGAACCAGCTTCGCCGCGCTCGGTTATAACGGGCGCATTCCGGGACCGGTCATTCGCTTGCAGGCGGGTCAGCGTTTGCGGTGCCGCTACGTGAACCGCACGCCGTATCCCAGCACCATTCACTGGCACGGCGTCGTCTTGCCGAACGCGATGGACGGCGTGGAAAACCTCACGCAAGCGCCCGTCCCGCCCGGCGGCGCGTTCCTGTACGATTTCGTTCCGCAAAACACCGGAACGAAATGGTATCACGATCACATCGGCACGGGTTTGATGCGTGGTCTCTTCGGCATCCTCGCGATCGACGATCCGCGCGACGAGCGCGCCGACGTCGACTTGGCCGTGGTGTTTCACGACGTGCCTGAATTGCGCACCGTCGACGCCGCGATGATGGGAGTCAGCAAAGCTCCGATGGTCGATCCGCTCGGCTCCTCGGAACTTCGCGAGATGGCGCCCGACGACAAAATGGGTGACGAGGTCGCGTACGTCGCGCACTGCGTCAACGGCGGCTCGTATCCGCACAACCCACCCATCGTGGTGAAGGTCGGTCAGATCGTGCGGCTGCGCGTGCTCAACGCGAACCCGACGCAAACCCGCTACGTTCGGCTCGCCGCTCATCGTTTGCGCGTCACGCATGGCGACGGAAATGCACTGGAGACCCCGGTCGAGGTCGAGGCCTTGCGCGTCGGCGTCGGCGAGCGCTATGACGCCTGGTTCGAAGTGCGCAAGCCCGGTGCGTGGTTGCTCCAAGGTCTCTCCGCGGATCCGGCCGCCTTCGCGCAAGCCGTCGTCATTCGCACCGAAGGAATGGAGAACGTCTCACCGGCGAGCGAATCGGAATCGCTCGAAGGCGTGAGCGCGTTCGACTATCGCGTCGCGGGTGAAGCGATCGCCGAGCCGGCCCGGCTGGGTGCGCCCGACGTCGCGCAACACTTCACGCTCGCCGGCGGAAAGTACGGTTCGAACCGGTGGACGATCGACGGCGCGGTGTGGCCACATACGCCTAAAGTCCGCGTACGCCGGAACGATCGCGTCGTGCTGCGCTTCACCAACAAAACCGACATGGATCATCCGCTGCACCTGCACGGGCACGACTTTTCGATCCTCGAAATCGACGCCCACCGCCTGCGCAAACCCTTGGTGAAAGACACGTCGCTCGTTCGCGCAAACGGCGGCACGATTGCCTGGTCGTTTCGCGCCACCTCACCATCGGGCCGGTGGCTTCTCCACTGTCACAATCAAATCCACATGATGGACGGGATGATGACGGAGCTGATCTATCTCGACTAACACGCGATGAGCACGCACCAGACCGACGTCGTCGTCGTCGGAGCGGGGGCAGCCGGTTTGGCGGCGGCGCGCGGCTTGCACGAGCGCCGCGTGGATTTTCTGATTCTGGAAGCGCGCGAACGGATTGGTGGACGCGCGTATACGATCCCCTCATCCGACGGCGCGTTCCCGATCGAGCTCGGCGCGGAATTCATACACGGCGAAGCGCCGCAAACTCATGCGCTCTTGCGCGAGTCGGGCGAAGCTGCGCTGCAAACGGCCGCGGCGGATTTTGTTTTACGAAACGGGCGTCTGGAACGCGGAAGCGACCGCTGGAGCGCGGTCGAGCGCCTCTTCGGCAGCGTCGATCTGGGCGCTCCGGATCGAAGCGTCGATGCGCTGCTCGAAGGCGCCCGCCGCAGCGGATACTCCGACGACGAGCTGCGCACAGCGCGAACGTTTATCGAAGGATTCGAAGCGGCCATCACGTCGGATGCCGGCAGCGTGGCGCTCGCGCGGCAATGGCGTGCCGGCGTCGACACCAGTCCGTCGCGGCCGGACGGCGGCTACGGCCCACTCCTCGCGTTTCTCGCAAAGCCGCTCGGAGATCGCCTCCGCCTAAACGCACGCGTCGAGGAGATTCGGTGGTCGCGTAGTGGAGCGTACGTGCGCGCGGTCGGTGGCGAAGAGCTCGTGCAAATCGAGGCGCGCCGCGTCATCGTCACGGTGCCGGCCGGAGTATTGCACGCCGGCGACGTGCGTTTCACGCCGCCGCTTCCGGCGAGAACGCGCGCCGCGCTCGACGCCATCGCGATGGGGCCGGTGGTGAAAGTCATGCTCGAATTCGAAAGCGCCTTTTGGGAGACCGTCGACGCCGGAAGATTTCGTGACGCCGGCTTCTTCCAAGCGTTCGAGTGCGAGATCCCCACGCTCTGGACGCGATTGCCGCAACGCATTCCGTTGCTGGCGGCGTGGGCCGGAGGTGGCGCGGTCGCTCGCCTCGAGGCGCGCGGCGCGGATGCGATCGCAGAAGCGCTCGCGACGTGCCGATCGCTCTTTCCATCGGTCGACGTTCGCGCGAAACTGCGCGCGGTCCACATGCACGATTGGCAAACCGATCCGCTTTCGCGGGGGGCCTACAGCTACTTGCGCGTGGGCGGCGGCGATGCGCGCGACGCGCTGGCGTTGCCCGTCGACGACACGCTGTTTTTCGCCGGAGAAGCGACGTCGGCGGACGATCCCGGAACGGTCGAAGGAGCCTTGCGCAGCGGCGAACGCGCCGTAGCGCAGGTTCTGTAGCTATTCGTCCCGATCGCTCATCGCGAGGTACGTCACCACGTCCCACGCGTTATGGATTCCGATACAAATCAATCCGACCGTCGCCGTGCCGACCAAAAACGGCGCGACCGGCCATGCAGCGAGCGACAGCGTCGATACGAAAAGCAGCACGTATGCCACGAGCGGCATGATGAAATACCACACCCAATCGTCGACACCGGCGTGATACGCCTGCAAATCGCGCGCGCGCCGGATGACGTAGAGCGCGTAAACGATCCCGGCTACCGCCACGACGTCGCCTGCCGCGCCCGGCTCGAAACGAGCCGGCCACGGCGCGCTCATGATCGTGGAAATGATGAACGCCGACGTCAAGTGTACCATCGTCGGCGTGCTGAAGGTCGCGATGCCCGCGTTCGCATCTCTGCGCGCCGAGGGCCGATCGGCGACGAGCGTTACGACGATAAACATCAATCCGGTCAGCGCGGCCGCCGAGGAACCGGTGATGGTGTAGAAGCTCGACCACGCGCTTAGAATGCCAGCACCTCTTGCGTTGTGCCGATCTCGCCGATCCGCGGAAAGATGATACGCAGCGCCCGCTCGTGAGCGTCCGCATTCATGTCGGTCATGGCATCCGAAACGAACGTCAGATTGTATCCGCGCTCCCACGCGTCGCGCGCGGTGGATTCCACGCCGATGCTCGTTGCGATGCCGCACAGCACGATGTTCGTGACGCCGCGCCGGCGCAGTTGGAGATCGAGGTCGGTGCCGTAGAACGCACCCCACTGGCGCTTGTGAATGAGAATGTCGCGTTCGGGGTCGGCGCGCAGCGCGTCGACGTATTCGAAGAAATCCTCCGGGAGCGGACCGGCCGCGGGCTGCGGTTCGGTGCGCGCGTGCAGCGCGTCGCCGCCGCCTTTCGACCACCCGACGTGCACCAGCGCCACGGGACGTTCTTTCGCGCGAAAAGACTCGACCAAACGCACGACGTTCTGCACGACGTCATCCACCGGATGCGCGAGCTGACGTCGTACGATGCCTTTTTGGATGTCGATCACGACCAGCGCGACGTTGCGATCGAGAGCGGTGACGGCCATGCCGTGCCCTTCCGAGCGCGCCCTTCCGATTCCCACCAAAAACAAACGCCGCTTCCGGAAACCGGAGGCAGCGTTTGGAATCGCGGGTTCGCCGGCTTAGAACGCCGTGCTGATGAATTTCCTAGAGACGATTTTTCCGTTGGGTTTGCGGCCATTGTAGCCCCATTCACCGCTAAAGGCCGTGCCTTTGTCGTTGAAGTTGAGCGTCAACCACCCGGTGTTGCCTTTGGGACCGCGAAATTTGGCGGAAAGCGTTTGACCGGAGAGCGTGCCGTCGATTTGCAACACCCCGGAATTTCCGCCGGCCTCGGCGCTGCCGACAACCGTGTTGCCCACTTGGGTCAAATGCAGCGTCCCGACGAGCAATTGATCGCCGGTAATTTGCACCGCCCAGTCTCCCGTGACGTTTTGCATTCCACCCATCGTCGCTTGCGCGGCCGACGGCATGGTGGTTGCGCCGATGCCGGTCGCCGCAAAGACTGCGAGCGCCAGCGCAAAGAACAGACGTTTCATAAATCACTTCCCTCCTATGACAGGTGCTGCGGGAGTTCGCAGCACGCGCAACCCTCCCCCTGCCTGTTTCGCATCTACGAGAGCAGTCGAGCGGCGGATGCAAGAAAAACGATCGAGGCGAGCGTGACGCATCCGGTTACCGTCCACCCCGCAACCGCGAGTGCGGGGCCGATGGGACGATCCCGCATGACGGCGCGATCGGCCGCCACCAAAACCGTCAGCGCGAGCGTGAGCGGCGTGGCGATGCCCGCCGCGACGGAAACCCAAAAAAGCAGCGCGATCGTGGGAATCGGGAGAAGCGCCCCGATCGCGGCCACCGCGAGCGATCCGAAGATCGCGCGATAGAACACGCGAGCCTCCGATGGGACGAGCGCCAAACCCGCCGGCGCACCGAGCGTTTGCGCGACCACGTAACCGTTCGTGGCCGCGATGATCGGAACCGCAATCGCCGCCGATGCAAACAGTCCGAGTCCGAACAGCCGCTGGTCCCACGCGCCCGCCAGCGGACGCAGCGCCGCGGCCGCGTCGGCAGCCGTTTGCACGGTGACGTGATGCTTTCCCGAGGTGGCTGCGGTCGCGATCAAAATGAAGAGAAAGCTCGTCCCCGCGACAAGCATACCCACCATCG
>JAFAIW010000077.1 GCA_019236495.1 Vulcanimicrobiota bacterium
GCAACGTGGGCGCAGACGCACTCCATCTGGCAAACGAACATCTCGGAGTGGGCGTATCCGCCGGGCTCGGAGCTCTTCGTCGCACCCTTCTGGGCGCTGGGCGCCCGCTGGTCATTGCCGATGTGCGGATTGCTTCCGGCACTGCTGCTTGCGACGCGCTTGTGGATTTGGGGACGCTCCGAAGGCGCGAACGCATGGGCCTGCACGGCCTGCGTCGTGGGCTTCATGGCGACGCCGGTGCTCGCGTTCGAAGCCGGCACGCTGCAGAACGACGTTTGGCTCGCGGCGTTCTTTATTGAAGCGTTGTGGATCCTCGAGCGCGGACATCGCGACGTTACCGCGCTCGCGGTGACGGCCATGCTGAAACCTCTGGGCTGGCTCTTCGCATTGCTGACGCTGCTCAATGCGCGCAAGCTTTTCGCGTGGATGGCATTGGCTTTCGTTCCTCTTGCGCTTTGGGTACTCCGCGATCTCACGCTCGGACGCGCGCCGCTCGTTGCGCCCGAGGTATATCCCCCGTATTGGCCAACGACGCTCGCGGCGAACGTATCGTCGTTCGGCGCGCCGCTCGTGGCGGGCATGCACGTCGCGGGATGGTTCACCCTGTTATGGCTCTTGCTTCCGGTCGCGGGGCTTTTCGACGCACGAACGCGCCGCGTTGCAGTCGCCGGCATCGCGGCGCTCGTCGTGTTCTTTTTCCATCCGGTGGCATTTCAAAGTAGCGGTATCAACTATCTCGCGGCAGGGACATCGCTGCGTTACGCATCGTGCGCGATGGCGATCGGCGCGTTGACCCTGTGCCGGCTCTCACCTCGCCTGACGGTTGGAAGGATCTCGGTCGCAGCGATCGTCGGTGCCGTTGCAGCTATCGCCGGGTTCGCGAGTGTGTTCGCAATCTTCGCGAGCGACGGCGTGGCGCTCACCGCCGCCATCCTCGGGCCGTTGATGCTCTTGCCCTTCGTTTTCCAAGGCGCGACGCGTCTGAGAGTATCCGTTGCAATTGCCTGCTGCGCTTTGGTCGCAACCGCAACCATCGCCGCGTTACGCGCGCCCGCGTTCTACGCCGATTGGATGCGCGGCGCGAACGGATCGCCGACTGGACTCTTTGCGTGGCTTTCGGCCGAGCGGCCCCATGCCGTGGTGACGTGGCTCCTTCGCCCGGGAGCGGTGCTGATGAACTCGCCCACAACCTTCGTCGCCGTTGCTCCCGATGACGATCCATGTGTCTTTGCGCGCGGGCTGAAGGCGTTGTTCGTCGTCGGCACGGACCGCGACGTCCCGCCGGCCGAACGCGCCGCACGCGTTGCACGCGCGAGAGCGTGCGGACGCGTTCTCTACGAGGACGGCGCGGTTACGGTTGTTGGGCGCTGAATTCCACTCGGAACAAATACTCTCCAGCCACCGTTTCGCAGTCAACGATCTTGGGCGCATACGTCGTGCGGCGCGCGGCGTCGACCGCCGCAGCGTCGAGCACCGGCGAGCCCGTCGAGAGATAAATCGTCGCATCGGTAACCGTGCCTTGCGCCGAAAGCGTCACTTTGACTTCCGCGGTGCCGCTGAGGCCTTCTTCCCGCGCCATCTCCGGCATCTCGGGCACGAACTGCTCGATCGTGCGCGCGTCCGCAAACGGCGTCGAGCACACGGGGCGCGGTAGCGGCGTTGCCGGCGCAACCGTCGGACCGCTGTCCGGCGTCGCGTCGTTGCCGATCCATCCACCGCTCGCTGGTCCCGCGCTCACCCGCCCGTTTTCAGGCGGACCCGCCTGCGCGACGGCGGCACTCCGCTGATGCGGAAGGTGAATCCCGGCATGCGCGGATCGATGCGCTACCACCGGCCGCTTCGGCGGTTGCGGCGTGGGCGGAATGCGCAGCCGCCTCACTTTGATGAGCGGCGGGAATCGCATCGGCGTCGGCTCCACGCCTTCCGTCGAAGCGCGCACCTGCGGAACGAACGGCACGCCGGCAAAGTGCAGGACGAGCGATACCGTAAACGCGTACAGCAAGACGCGATCTCGACGGCGCTTCATACCTCCTAAAACGAAGCAGCGCGCGCGTCGTGACGGCCACACGCGGTGATGCGATACCGAGCACGTGAGCCACGTCAATCGCGTTTTGCACTGTCGCGAGGGGGTAGCTCGCCCGCTCGTGAAGGGCGTGAGGTGAATCGGTTCAGGGACATTCACGAAGAACGCTTGACCCATCGCTTAGAGGCGTTTTCGGATATCGTCATGGGGTTCAGTCTCGCGCAGATGAGCTTGAATTTCGTGATTCCGAACCGCGCGGCCGAAGTGTACACCAATCCAACGCAACTGATCGCCTTTGCCTTCACGTTCTTGCTCGTGTCGTTGACCTGGTACGCGCATCATCGCCTGTTCGACTACTTTTTCGTTCCGCGCACGGATACCATAACGCTCAACTTCGTGACGCTTGCTCTCGTGGTTTGGCTCGTCTACCAGCTGCAGATCTATGCACGCTTTGCAACGACGTCCGACCACACATTCGCAGCCACGAGCTATATCGTGACGTTCGCGATCGTTTGGACGCTGCTCGCGGTTCTCTATGCGCGCTGCGCAAGAATTTTGTGGCCCGAGCTCCGCCTCGACGATCGCCGCGGCGCCGTCATGTCGATCGGCCGGATCGGGTGCATCGGCGCGGGTACGCTCGTCGCGGTCGCTGTGCTGCTGTTACTCCATCTGCCGGTCGAGATTTCGTTTTGGCTGATTCCGGTATGGGCAACGCTGTGGCGCCTTAGCGCACCGCGCGCCTTGGCTCGCATCGAAGCATAAAGAAGGCCCCGACGCTTGAGCAGCACCGGGGCTTCATGAAAAGTGGCGACGCTGAAGGGGCTCGAACCCTCGACCTCCGCCGTGACAGGGCGGCGCTCTAAACCAACTGAGCTACAGCGCCACGCGGCGCACGTTCCGGCGTTTCATGGTGGGCACGGTTGGGATTGAACCAACGACCCCCCGCGTGTGAAGCGGATGCTCTCCCACTGAGCTACGCGCCCTCCGGTGACACCGCCCTTCGAGGCGCGCTTTTCGCGCGCACCTCAGGGTGACACCGGATTATACCACGGGCGCGCTAGCTCCCGTCGAGCCAGCGCAGGCGGACAAGTGCGTTCGGGCGCGCATCGCGGCAAAGCGTCAAGTAATACCGCCGATCCGGCACGCCCGGAACGCTTGCGACGTTCAAATCGGGCAAAGGTTCGACGCGCGCGCAGCTTTCGGCGAGTCGCCGACCAAAGTCGGGACGCGTCGAAAGGGGTTCCTTGTCGACGAACAGTGCGTTGCGGCCGTCGAGTAATGCCCCAGTCGACCAGCGGCGCGCCTCACTTCCTTGCGGGTCGTAACCGATGATGACGGGCGGCAATCCGCCGTAGTAGTCGAGTACGGATGAGAAGCCGTAGCCGTCGGTGACGACGATCGCCTGCCGTTCGCGCGCGATGCGGGCCACCGATTTTGCCAGCGGTTCGAAAGTGAACACCTCGAACGGTCCGGTGTTCGCCAAACGAATGTGAAGCATCGAATACACTTGCGCGGGGAAGATCGTCGCCGCGAACACTGCCGCAGTCAGAATCGCCGCCGGCGGAATCGCCGCCAGCAACCACCCGCGCCGCGCTCGTTCGCTTGCCCGCGAAAATCCCGCGCCCAGGCTCACGCATGCGGTGACATAGATGAACGCCGTCCAGTACGGCTCGACCGGCTCGAAAAATGCCAGCAGCAAGAACGCGAGCCCGAGTGGCGCAATCGCGTACCACATGAACGCGCAACGCTCCCGCGCGAATGCGAAAACCGCCGCGACGAAGAGACCCGGTGAATACGCGATCGCCTGCTCCGCCAAGAACGTCACGACGCGCATCGGCGAAAAGCCGTGCGAACCGTGTCGTGAGACGAGCGCGAATGTGAACGTGGCCCACGAATGCGTCGCATTCCATGCGATGAACGGCGCCGCCACGAGCAACGCCACGCACGTTGCGACGATCGTTTCACGTCGAACGCGCCGGTCGCGCACAGCGGTTACTCCCAAAGCCAGCACGGCGGCGAATCCAAAAATGCGCGAAAGCATCGCCGCGCCGGCCGCCGCGCCGAGTGCAACGGCACGCGGCCACGCCGGGCGCGCATCGAGCTCGGCATAGGCCCACAACAGCAGCGCCCAACTACACAGAAAGGGTCCGTCCGGCGAAGCGCTGCCGAACAGCACGCACAAGAGCGGCGCAAGCGTTACCGCCGTCGACGCCGCGGCCGCAGCCAGCGCGTCGCCGTCCGTGAATCGCGCGGTCGCCGCGAAAACCGCCCAGGCCGCAACCGCTCCGCAGGCGACAAAAATCGCGCGGATCGCAAACACCGAACTCCCAAAAACGGTGCCGGCAGCGATCGCAAACGCCACAGCGGGCGGATGATCGACGTACCCGAACGCCAGGTGCCGGCTCCATTCCCAGTAATACGCCTCGTCGCCGGTCAACGGCAACCTTGCGGCGCCGACGGCCCGGAGCACGGTGACCGCCGCGGCCACCGCAAACGCCGCCCGCGCCCAAGGATCTCTCATGCTCGCGCAGTTCTCGTCCGGCAAGCTGCCGCCTAGCGGCCGTTGCGTGGGTACGAGCTAGCCGGCATGCAGTTGCTGACATTCGGACACGGCACCGCAACGCTCGACGAGCTGGCGGCACTGATCCGCGACGCCGGAATCGAGCTCGTCGTCGACGTGCGCACGATACCGCGTAGCCGCCGGCATCCGCATTTTTGGGCCGAGCGAATGCGCGAGTGGGTTCCACAACGTGCCGGCGCCGCATACGAGTGGGCGCGCGATCTCGGCGGCTTTCGAAGCGCGAAAGGCCCTTCGAACAATCCGGCACTCCGGCACAAATCCTTTCGTGCGTATGCCGACTACATGGAGACGCCGCAATTCAGCGCCGCGCTCGATGCCGTGCTCGCTCGGGCCGCCGAGCACCGCACGGCGATTATGTGTTCGGAATCGTTGTGGTGGCGCTGCCATCGCCGGCTCATCGCCGACGCCGCCACGCTCCTGCACGGAACGCAGGTCGAACATCTGGCGCACACCGGCAAGCTCAGCCCGCACGTTCTCACCGACGGCGTGCGAGTCGTGGACGGATTGTTGCGATACGACGTTCAGACGAGCGCCGCGCAATAGTGCAGCCAAACGACGCTTCGGTCGCCGCCGCCCGAGCAGCCGGACTGCGCTACGTCAGCGACGAGCTGCCGGGGATCTCGCGCCTGGCGAACGGCCGCCACTTTCGCTATCGAAATCCGGATGGCGCCTTCGTGCGCGATCGCTCGGAGTTACAGCGCATCAAGACGCTTGCGATTCCTCCCGCTTGGACCGGCGTATGGATCGCCCCGATGGCAAACGGACACATTCAGGCTACCGGACGCGACGCGCGGGGCCGCAAGCAATACCGCTATCATGCGCGTTGGCGCGAGGTTCGAGACGAAACGAAGTTTCAACGCATGGCGCTCTTCGCACGCGCTCTTCCTCAAATCCGGCGGCGCGTCGCGCGCGATCTGCGGCAGACGGGACTCACGCGGGAAAAGGTGCTGGCGACCGTCGTGCAATTGCTCGAAACGACGCTGATTCGCATCGGAAACGAAGAATACGCGCGCCAGAACGATTCATACGGATTGACAACCCTCAAGAAGCGTCACGTCGCGGTGCGCGGCGAACGCTTGCGCTTCGAATTCAAAGGGAAGAGCGGGATCCGGCACGCCGTTTCATTGTCGGATCGACATCTCGCGCGCGTGGTGCGTGCGTGTCTCGACATTCCAGGGCAGCACCTCTTCGCGTATCTCGACGACTCCGGCGCACGCCAGTCGATCGATTCGTCCGACGTCAACGCGTACATCCGCGAAATCGCGGGCGAGGACTTTAGCGCGAAGGACTTTCGAACGTGGGTCGGCACGGTGAGCTGCGCGACCATCCTCGGCGCAATGGAGCCGTTTGATTCGGCCACGTCCGCGAAAAGCAACGTCGTGGCGGCGATCAAAGAAGTCGCGGCCCGACTGGGCAACACGCCCGCCGTCTGCCGAAAGTGCTACGTGCACCCGGCCGTCGTAGAAGCGTACCAGGAAGGCACGCTCGCCGTGCGGCCGCCCCAAGGCGAACGCCGCGGGGCCGGTCTCCGGTCAGAGGAAAGAGCCGTTCTGAGCCTCTTGGAGAAGCGTGCCGGTGAAGGCGACCGCGGCCACACGATGCGGCGCCTCCGTGCATCGCTACGCGCAAGGCGGCCAAGGAATCGGAGTGCTTAACGCTTTCATTTTCACCACACTGCTCGCGAGCGCATCGGCGCCGCCGTCTTACGCCTACGCCCACCACCCCGTTTCTTCGAATCCCCAAGTCCAGGCGCTGTTCGATCGCGGGCTTACGCTTTTTTACGCGTACAACGGCACCGAAGGCGTGCACGTCTTCCAGCAGGCTGAGAAACTCGATCCGAATGTGGCGATGGCCTATTGGGGGGAAGCGCTCTCGTACGGCAGCGACATCAATCAAGACGTCGACGAAGCTCGTTTCGCGAAAGCCCACGCCGCAATCGAAAAAGCGGCCGCGCTCGAAACGAGCGCGACCATGGAAGAGCGCGTCTACATCGAAGCGATGCGTCAACGCTATGCGGGCAGTTGGCGCGACCGTTCCAAAGACGAACTGGCGTACCGCGCGGCGATGGGAGAGCTCGCCAAGAACTATCCGGACGACGACGACGCGGGCAGCCTTTGGGTAGAGGCGCTGCTCGAGGATCTGCACGTCGATACGCTTTTCGAAAGCGGTACGTCTTCGCCCGCGCGTCCGGAAACGCAGCCGATGCTCGATCGCTTGAACGCCATCATCGCGCACGATCCGTGGCATCTGATGGCAAACCATTTGATCGTCCACATTTACGAAGCGTCGACCGATCGCGCTCCGGCGGTTCTTGCAGCGGATCGACTTTCGAGCTTGCACTTTGCGCCCGAAGACGAGCACCTTGCGCATATGCCGGCGCATACCTATGTCGACGTGGGCAATTACGGTGGGGCGGTGGCGGCGTCGGAGCGCGCGATCGCGCTTTTCAGAACGTACGACGCGACGCCCGGCATCGACCGCGGTCACGACGGCTACTACTATCACGATTTTGACATCGGCTTCGGTGCGGGAATGATGCTCGGCGATCAGGGGACGATGCAGCGCTACGTTGCGGATAGCGCCCCGGCGGAGCTGCGCACGCGATACGAGCAAGTCAGCGCGGCGCGCTTCGCTCAGTGGAGTACCTTGCTCCAGAATCGCGCCAAAGCCGCGGACGACTTTGCGACGATGGCCCGCGCCTTGGCCGAGCTGGAAACCGGCGACCTCGCCGCCGCAAAAGCGGACGACGCGGCGGTGAAGCTCGACCCCAAACGCAAGAGTTATTCCGGGCGGATGCTCTCGTATTTGGTGGCGGCAAAAGTCGCGGCCGCATCCGGCAATCGCGACCGCGCGCTCGCGCTCTTTGCGGAGGGACAGAAACTCGAGCGCGACGCGTATTGGGGAGAAACCCTGCCGTACTTCCCTATGGGAGAGGCGCTCGGTGCAACGTATTACGCCTGGGGCGACTACGCGGACTCGGAGAAAGCCTTTCGCGAAACGATCGCGCGCTATCCAAACGACGCGCGCGCGCTCTTCGGGCTCGCGGAAGCAGACCGCAAGCTCGGCAAATCCGACGACGCCGCCACCGCGTACGAACGCTTCTCGCTGCAATGGCGCGGGAGTCCGGTGCACCTCACGATGCAGGAACTCTAGATGACGCATTTCGCCGTAGCACTTCGCGATTTTCGGCTGGCAATCGACGATCGCACCGAAATTCGGCTCGCGCACGAAGCGGACGCGGATGAAGTGTTCGCGGTTGTCGGCCGTAATTGGCAAAATTTACGCTATTGGCTGCCGCACCTTGCCGGACCGCCGACGCTCGACGACACGGTCGACTACCTGCGCGATGGCGAGCGCGACATGAACGAACAGTCGGGATTTCACGCGCTGGTGGTGGCCGACGGCACCGTCATCGGGGGTTTGCGGCTTCAGCCGATCGATTGGGAGAATCGCTGGACGCTGCTGTCGTTTTTCCTCGATCGTGCCCACCGGGGCCGCGGCTTGATGACGAACGCCGTGCGTGTGGTGGCCGAGTACGCGTTCGAGGGCTTAGAGCTCAATCGGATCGAGGTGCGGACGGCGGTCGGCGACGACCGCACCGCGGCGGTCGTGCAGCGACTGGGGTTCACCGACGAGGGCACGCTGCGTCAGGTGCTCTCGACCGGCGGACATTTTGTCGATCAGCGAGTCTTCTCGATATTGCGCG
>JAFAIW010000283.1 GCA_019236495.1 Vulcanimicrobiota bacterium
CGCGCCCGAACCGGCCTGCACCCCCAAGGTACCCGCGAGGAACGCCGATGCGGCCCAGCAAGCCGCTTGAATCAAGCCGAGCACCCCGACCACCGCGATTTTCGCAGCCAACAGATTCGAAGGATTGACGCAGGCAACCAAAAGCTCGGCGATGCGGTTGGTTTTTTCTTCCGCAATTGAAGTCGTCAGCATTTGGGAGTTGATCAGCGTCGCCAGATAGAGCAGAAACAGCAACGTCATCGCGAGGCCTTGCGCCGCGTTCGCGGCTTCGGCATTTTCGAACTTCGAACCGACGCCGCGTACCATCACCGGCACGTTCAAGTACTTTTCGATTTGACTTTGCGACATCGAGATACCGGTTCCGACACTCAGCGGTGCAAGATCTTGCGCGACCGCCTTGTCGCGAAAGTTCGCGGGATCGGTCGAATAGACGGTCACGCTCAGCTTGCGGCCTTCGGTCCGCAACGCCACGACCGAGGCCTTGCGCTGCTGGAGGAGTTTTGCCGGCGGGGTACCGCTATCTGCCTGCGTTCCGACGACCGTGAAGTCTTTCGCTAGGAGCCGAGCCGCGGGCGCGGTCAGCGCCGGCGGACCCGCGACGATGACGTTCTTCTGACTCATAAATGCGCCGGAAAGCCACTCCGGCAGTTTGACGATGATGACGATGCTCACGACGCCGATCAGCAACCCGATGACGAACGCCCGCGAGCGCAGACGGCGCATCAATTCGACGGAAAAGATCGTGACGAACTCGTTCATGCCGCCTCTCCGATTGCGCGCAGATAAATCTCTTGCAACGACGGTGCAAGCGCCTCGAAGCGCGTCACCGCTCCCACAGCCACGAGGCGCCGGAGAATCTCCGGCAGCTCGCTGCCGGCCGGCACTTCATATTGCAGCGTCCCGTTTTCCGCAGGGAGCGCGCGCGCGCCGGGCAACGTCGCGAGCACCGCTTTGAGTGCATCGCTCGTCGGTTCGACGCGTAACACGCGCGTCGGCCACGCCGCGCGCAATTCGGCCAAAGTTCCGGCCGCCGCGTTGCGGCCGCCTGCGATGATGCAGAAGACGTCGCACAACTCTTCCAACTGCCACATTTGGTGGCTCGAAAGGACCAGCGTCGTGCCCTGGGCTTGCAGTGCTTTGAGGGTCTTCAGGAGCATCTCGGCGTTCATCGGGTCGAGCCCAGAGAACGGCTCGTCCAAAATCAGAAGCTCGGGAGCGTGCACGGCTGCGCATGCGACCTGAACTTTTTGCTGGTTGCCCTTCGAAAGCTCGCCCGAGGGGCGATTGCTATATTCTTGCAGCGCGAGGTTGGCAATCCACGCGTCGGCGCGCTTCGCGGCTTCGGGTTCGTAGAGCCCGTGCAAGCGGCCGAAATACACGATTTGCTCCCGCACTTTCATCTTGCCGTAGAGGCCGCGCTCTTCGGGAAGATATCCAAAACGCCGGCGCATTGCGCCGTCGATGCGCGTGCCGTCCCAGCTGACGGCGCCGCCGTCGGGCGTGAGAATTCCGAGAATCATGCGCATCGTCGTCGTTTTGCCGGCGCCGTTGGGTCCAAGCAAGCCGAACGTCGACCCCCGCGCAATTCGAAACGAGACGTCCTGCACGGCCTCGACGTTTCCAAACGCTTTGCGCAGATTGTCGACGATCAGCACGAAGAAACTCCTTTCACAGAAACGTCCAACCCGAGATCGAGCGCCGGAGCGCTATGCGTTATCCATCCAACCGAAATCAAGTCGACCCCCGTGGCGGCGATCTCCGGAATCCGTTCGAGGGTGATCCCGCCCGACGCTTCCGTTAGAACGCGGCCGCCCGCTACGGTGACGGCGTCTCGCAAAATGGGCAGCGTCATGTTGTCGAACAATACTGCGTCGATCGGAAAAGCCAGCGCGTCGCGCAGTTGTTCGAGCGTGTCGATTTCGACTTCAACCTTCACCATGTGCCCGACGCGGCCGAGCACGGCTTGAATTGCTTCGGCGACGCCGCCTGCGAGCGCGATGTGGTTGTCTTTTATCAACGCTGCGTCATCGAGCCCGAAGCGATGGTTGTAACCGCCGCCGCAGCGCACCGCGTACTTTTCGAGAACGCGCAATCCGGGCGTGGTCTTGCGCGTGCACGTGATACGTGCGGAGTGCTCGCCTACCGCGTCGACGAGACATCGCGTCGCGGTCGCAATGCCGGAAAGACGGCAGAGAAAATTCAGGGCGGTCCGTTCGGCGGTCATGAGCGCGCGCGCGTTCCCGCGCACGACGGCCACGCATTCGCCCGCGGCGGCCGCGGTGCCGTCGGGCACGCGGACCTCGTACGCCGCCCGCGGGTCGAGCATCGAGAATGCGGCGTGCGCCGCATCGTGTCCGGCAATCGTCCCGCCGGCGCGGGCCACGATGTCGGCCGACGCTTCACGTCCGGCATCGACGATGGCCTCGGTCGTGAGATCGCCGCCACGTCCGAGGTCTTCGAAGAGGGCGACCCGGACGAGATCCTCTACGAGGAGACGCCGCATGCACTCAGCGTGGTAAACGAACGCCGCGCGAACGCTTCGTTCGCGTACGGATAGTCGCTGCGATAGTGACTGCCGCGGCTTTCCGGGCGCTGCAGTGCAGCCGTCGCGATCAGTTTTGCAACGTCCAGCAAGTTCCGCAACTCCGCGGGCGGGTGCGGGTGGGCGCGCGCGATTCGGTTGACGGTCGCCAGCGCGGTCGTGATTCCCGCTTCATCGCGAATGATTCCGACGTGATCGTACATTGCTTGACGCAAGGCCGCGATGGCGCGCGGGGCGGCGGGCTCCGCGAGCCGCGGCGTAACGGAAGACGGTACGGCCTGTTTTTCGGGCAAGTGCGCGCCGACGTCGGCCGCAACCAAGGTGGCGTACCCCATAGCTTCGAGCAGCGAATTGCTCGCAAGACGGTTCGCCCCGTGCATGCCGGTGGCGCTGGTTTCGCCGCACGCCCACAAGCCTTGCAACGAGGTGCGGCCGTTCTCGTCGACGGCAATGCCGCCCATGTGATAGTGCGCCGCCGGAGCTACCGGAATCGGTTGGATGCGCGGATCGATGCCCGCGGCGCGGCACGCCGCGAACGCCGTTGGAAAACGTTCCGCAAATCCTTGGCCGATCGTGAGGCGTGCGTCGAGGAAGGTCGAGCGTCCAACGCGCCGTTCGTTGAAAATGCCGCGCGCGACGACGTCGCGCGGTGCCAATTCGGCGTCGTCGTGCAGGCGCTGCATGAAGCGCTCGCCCAAATCGTTGATCAGCACCGCACCTTCGCCGCGAATCGCTTCGGTCGCAAGCGGCATCGGGTCGCGTCCGACGTCGATCGCGGTGGGATGGAACTGCACGAATTCCATATCCGCCAGGACGGCGCCGGCGCGCGCGGCCATCGCGATGCCGTCTCCGCTGGCCTGCGGAGGGTTGGTGGTAAACGCATAGAGCCGTCCGATCCCGCCGGTTGCGAGGATCGTCGCGCGCGAGTGTAACGCAAAGCACGATCCCGTCGTGTCGTCGCGCACGAGCAGGCCCACGACACGATTGCCGTCGGTCAACAACTCTTCGGCCAGCGCGTTCTCGACGATACGGATGCTTTCGGCCGCACGCACCGCGTCGACGAGCGTTTTGAGAATTTCGTGTCCGGTCGCATCCCCGCCGGCGCGCACGATGCGGCGGCGATTGTGGGCCGCTTCGCGGCCCAAGGCCAACGTGCCGTCGCCGCTGCGATCGAAGTTTGCGCCCAGTTCGAGCAACTCTTCGACGCGCGCCGGCGCGTCGCGCGTCAGAATATCGACGACTTTTTCATCGGAGAGCCCCGCGCCGGCGCGCTGCGTATCGAGCGAGTGGAGGCGCGGTGAATCGTCCGGACCGAGGGCTGCGGCGATCCCGCCCTGCGCCCAGCCCGTCGCAGCGCCGCTGCCGAGCGCGGTTTTGCAGAGCACCGTGACGCGCAATGGAGCGAGCTTCAAGGCAGCCATCAAACCCGCGATGCCCGCGCCGACGATCGCGACGTCCGTTTCGAGTCGCGCGTTCATGAGGTCGAGCGGCTGTACTCTAACATGCGTTCGACGGCAACGCGCGCGCGGGCAGCGACGCCCGGATCGATCGTCACTTCATATTTCATCTCTTGGAGCGACCGTAGAATTTTCGGCAGCGAATTGCGCTTCATGTGCGGGCACAGATTGCAAGGCCGAACGAATTCGACATTCGGATGCAACGCGGAAACATTGTCCGCCATCGAGCATTCCGTAATCATCACCACGCGAGGCGGATGTTCGCGCCGGGCCGCCTCCTCGACGTAGCGTGCCATGCCGGCGGTCGATCCGACGTAGTCTGCTTCCGCCAAGACCTCGGGCGGACACTCCGGGTGTGCGAGCACGACGAGGTTCGGATCGTCTTCGCGATACGCGCGGATGTCGTGGGCCGTAAAACGCTCGTGGACTTCGCAATGCCCTTTCCAGGCCACGACCTCGACGCTCGTTTGCGAAGCGACGTATTTCGCCAAATACTCGTCGGGCAGAAAGATGACCCGTGGGACGCCGAGCGCGTTCACGATCTTGACGGCGTTCCCCGAAGTGACGCAGATGTCGGATTCCGCTTTCACTTCCGCCGACGTATTCACGTACGTGACGACCGGGGCGCCGGGATACCGTTCCCGCATCAATTGGACGTCGCGCGCGGTAATCGAATCCGCCAGCGAACAGCCTGCCTCGAGATCGGGCACGAGGACGGTTTTCGAAGGGTTCACCAGCTTGGCGGTCTCGGCCATGAAATTCACACCGCACAAGACGATGACGTCGGCGTCGGCTTTCGCCGCGTCGAGCGCAAGTCCCAAAGAGTCGCCGACGATGTCGGCTACGCAATGAAAAATCTCGGGAACCTGATAGTTGTGCGCAAGGACGACGGCATTGCGCTCGCGTTTGAGCCGATTGATGGCCGCGACGAACGGCGCGTGAATCGGCCATTCGACTTCCGGAATGACGTGCCGAACCCGCTCGAAGGCGTCCGCCGTTTCGAGCGCCACGTCGCGCGTATAAGCCAGGTCTGCGCCGGCAGCCAGACCGGGACGTTCGGTGAGCATTGGGGCCTCCGGAAGATTAAACGGCGGCTTGCCCCGCCCTGGTTTCAAAGGGCTAGGCAGGCTGCCCTCGGTAGCTTCCGCCATGTTCGCGCGCGCCTCGGCGGGGTTCGTTCTCTTCGCCGCGCTGACGGCCCAGGTATCCCCGGCCGAAGCGCCGCACCGCCTGCTGGTGGTCAATCGCGGTACTTTGCCCATCTCTCGCTTGCAGATGGGCCATGAGGTGGCGGACACGTGGAGCGGGGACCTCCTGCGCTGGAGCGACGTGATCGACGTCGGCGAAGCGAGGAACGTGACGATTGCGCCGTCCGCCGATTGCACGTACGACTTGCGTGCCACGCACCGCGACGGGACCAACGAGGTGCTCCACGACGTCGATCTCTGCAGGTCGACGAGCGTGACGTTCGAGCATTGACGCGGTGAAAAGCCTCGCGCGCGTCATTCTATTCATCGTTACCGCCCTCGTCGTAGCGGTCTATTACGTGCCTGCTTGGCACGTCGACTACTTAAATCAGTGGGGCGAAGGCACGTACGGCTTTAGCGCCGTCCTGTTCGGCCAGAAGCTCGACGACGTTACCAATCCACAGCTCCTGCGCGACGGCATTCGGCCGGGAGACCGAGTGCGCGTCGGCGACGTGTATGATTGGAATACCGCGACGTATCCGTGGCGCGGGCAGCAGCGGACCTTCGAATTTGAAACCGCGCACGGTACGATTCGCGAACACCTGACCGCCCAAGCGGTGCCGGGGTTCGGCGTGTGGCAGCGAATCGGCGGCGTCCTCGCCTTGATCCCCGAGACGGTTTTTTTGGTCGTGGCCGTGCTCTTGGTGGCGCTGCGCCCCAGTGCGATGACGTGGAGTTTCTATCTCTACGCGGTCGGCTATTTCGGAACGCGTCCAGCCTTTGCGTTTTACGGGAACGTCCTGCCGCGCGCGCCGTTCGAAGTGATGACCTTCGTGCTCGCGACCGTGTTCGGATCGTGGGCCGCCTTGCCGCTGATTCCGTTCGTTCTCCGCTTTCCCGACAACAAGATGACCGGTTGGCGCAAGCGCGTCGATCCGTTCGTGTGGGCATTCCTCGCGCTCATGTATGTCGCATACGTGTGGGAATGGGCGCAGCGCGATATCGCCGGTGCAGGTCCGGTTCCGATTTCGCTCCTCTTGGACAACTACGTGCCGCTGGTCGCATTCGCCGCGGCCGCACTGATCGTCATCGAAAATTTCAAACGGGCGTCACCGGAGGTGCGTCAACGCATGGCGTGGCTCGTGTCCGGGACGCTCGTTTCGCTCTTTGCCTACGGTTTCTATTATATTCCAGGCGTGTCCGTTGCCAGCCAGCAAGTGGTCGGCTTCCTCGCGGTGCTCATGCCGATTTCGATCGGCTATGCGGTGCTCGTGCATCGCGTCATCGGCGTCGGCTTCGCATTGAACCGCGCGATCGTCTACGGCGCGCTTTCGATCGTGCTGGTTGCATTCGTCAGTTTGCTGGATTGGATATCCGGCAAGGTCGTGTCTGCGACGCGCCTCGCCACCGGGATCGAAGCACTGGTCACGATCGGGCTCGGCTTCGTTTTGAATCGCACGCATCAAACCTTTGAGCGCTGGGTCGACCGGATATTTTTCGGCCGCCAGCATCGCGCCGAACGATACTTGCGGCGTGTGGCGGCCGCGCTTCCGTTCGCGACCGACGAGCAGGCAATCGTTGATGGACTGGTTCGCGAGCCGGTGAACGCATTGCATTTGACTGGAGCGGCATTCTATCGGCGCGGCGACGACGGCACGTACCGGTTCGCCGCAGCGGAACGAGCTTCGCCGGCGGTCGGGCACTTCGAGCGCGACAATCGCCTCGTGCGCTTTTTGATGAGCGAAGAAGCCGTGGTTTGGCTCGAGGATTTGCGCGCTCCGGCGAGCGGCTCGGAGCTCGACGTGTTCGTTCTCGCGGTGCCGGTGCTGGTGCGTCACGAGTTGCGTTGCTTCGTTTTATACGGCGCGCATCGGAGCGGGGCGCAGCTCGACCCCGACGAGGTCAAGATTTTCGAGGAGCCTGGGGTCGAAGCGTCGCGCGCGCTCGATCACATCGAAGCGGTTCGCGCCCGCGAAGACGCGGATGCGATGCGGCGGCGCCTGGAGCGCTACGAACCCCAGCCGGTCTAAGCCACCTGCTACGGCAGCGAATGCAGAAACGCGTCGACCGCGTCGTAGAATTTCTGCGGCTGATCGAGCATGATGAAATGCCGCGACGGATCGATCATCACGACTTGCGCGGAGTGATCGCCCGCGAGAAGGCCGGCATAGTACGCTTTCTTCTGCGAGTCTGCGGCGAAATAGGGCGGGTTTTTCGGGTCGGCGGCCGCGTCGAAGGGCGCGATTTCGAGCAGCGGAATCGTGATCGAGGAGAGCTGCGAGCGAAAATCCGCGCTCATATCTTCTTGCAGATACGTCGCGAACGAGGAGCGATCCGCCGTCGCTACATCGCCTGCGACGATCGAAACGTTTGCCGGATCGGTGATCATCGCGGGCAAGATCACGTTGCGCTCCATCGTGTTGAATTCGTCGGCGGTGTCGGCTTTGATTTGCCCCGTGATAAACGCGATGGTTTGCGTGCGTTGGGCCTCTGAGAGCTGTTCCAAACCGGGCAGCACCGGCATGCCGTCGACCGCGACGACGCCGCGTAACAACGAACTCTGCCTTTCGGCGATGCGAATGGCGATCGTTCCACCCAGGCTGTGGCCGATCAGAACGGGCCGGTCGAGGTGCTTCTGCTGGATCAGCGCGAGGATATCGTCTTCCGCCTTTTCCATGAGCGGTGGCTGTGCCGGCTTGACGCCGCCGAACCCCGCCAGCGTTACCGCATAAATCGTGTGCGAGGGAGCATAGTGCGCGATCGCATCGTTCCATACCGCGGCGCTGTTTGCCAACCCGGGAATGAAAATCAAGGCCGGATTGCCGGAGCCGTATTGCGACACCCGAATGGTTCCCGCGTCGAATTGCGCGACGGGTTGGGGCGAGGGACGGTCCAGTTGCGCGGAAGCGGTTACGGCGGCAATCGACGCCCAAATCCCCGCGCTCGCCGCAAGGCCTCGAAGGAGCGTCGCACCACGACGTGCCGGTTGCATGGCCGCTCCGTTTCGAGCGAATCGTCGCCGGCTCCGCCTGCAACCCGTCTGATTGCGGCCGGGTCTACCCGATGTTACGCACTCTCGACCGTAGAAAGTGAATGGCTTCCATGTTGGCACAGGTTGGCAGACCCGCACCCGAATTCGAACTTCCCAGCACGCAGGGCGCGACGAGCTCCAAAGATCTCGGCAAAACCCTCAAACTCAAGAATTACCGCGGTAAGTGGTTGATTTTCTTCTTTTATCCGCTCGACTTCACGTTCGTTTGTCCCACCGAAATCCTCGCGTTGTCCGATCGATCCGACGAGTTCAAAGAATACGATTGCGAAATCGTGGGCTGTTCGACCGATTCGGTATTCAGTCATTGGGCCTGGATCAATACGCCACGCGAGAAGAACGGAATTGCCGGCTTGCGCTTTCCACTCGTCGCCGATTTTACGAAGCAAACGGCGCGCGCTTACGGCGTTTTGAACGAGGAGAGCGGGGCGGCGCAACGTGGTCTGTTCATCGTCGATCCTGAGGGCGTGCTGAAGTACGCCACCGTTACCGACGACAACGTCGGGCGGAGCGTCGAAGAGACGCTTCGCGTGCTGCAGGCACTGCAAACCGGTGGCCTCTGCCCGGCGGAATGGAAGCCCGGTAAAGCCCTTCTGGAAAAAGTCTAAATGCCGCTCCGCATGCGCAGCCCCTTACCTTCTCTGGAAGGGGCTGCGCGGTGGATCAACGGCGAGCCGTCGGCCGAAGAGTTGCGCGGGTTCCCTGTGATGGTTCACTTCTGGTCAATCAGCTGTTACATCTGTCATAACGTCGTCGACCAGGTCAACGGTTGGCGCGATCGCTTCGGTGCGCGCGGCCTCGTGACGATCAGCGTCCATCAGCCGCGTTCTCCCGAGGAACTCGATGCCGCGAAGGTCGCCGCCGACGCACTCGAGGCGATGAAGATGACGCAACCGTGTGCCATAGACAACGACCATGCCATCGTCGAGCGTTTTGCCAATCAGTTCGTTCCGGCATATTACATTTTCAATCGCAAGCACGAGCTGCGGCATTTCCAGGCCGGCGACAAAGGGTACGACCGGATCGAAGCCGCGCTCGAGCGGACGATTGCCGAGCCCGCGGAGGACGAAGTTCTGCAGTAGTCCTTGCGGTTGAAAATGCCGCATGTTAGGCTGGCTAGACGGACATGAGCGTCATGGAGGGCGTTTTCGTGCACGCCCTGCGGGTTGGAACCGACCGCGCCTACTTCGTCAGCTTTACGGAGTCGGAGGTAGAGGCGTATGGATGCGGGATTTGTCGCGGCCGTCCCGTCGTCGCGACTTTCTACAAAACGATCGTTCCCGATCAAAAAGCCATCGATGCGGGCATCTATTCCTCATATGCGGAGTTCTTCGTGTGCGGGCGCTGCGATGGAGTTCTGCGTTCCAAAGTCGGCCTGGAACGTCTCGTGCAGCATGCGACCGGCGATGCGTTTCGCGGTCAGGACTCCGCAACGGCGGTGCAGTCGATTGGGCAGCTCGCCTTGCGCGAACGCTTGGAGGTTCGGTACCTCGCCAACGATTTCCGATTCGGCAATACGACGGGCTTGCAAGCGCGGACATTAGGCGTTTCCGGATATCGCCGCGACGGCACCCCGCGCGATTGTCACGAATGGCTGCTGAATTCCGAACCGATTCCGCTTCTCAACAGCAACTTTCGTCCTGCGATGGAGTTCATGCGGCGATTTCGCCAACGCTATGCCTATGCGGTTCCGAATGCCGCGGCACTCGAAGCGATTGCGGCATTTTCCGAAGGGAGACCTATTCTGGAAATCGGGGCGGGGGCTGCCTATTGGGCGTATCTCCTGCAGCAGCGCGGCGTGCACGTAGAGCCGTTCGACGTGGCGCGGCTCGAAGGCAAAAAGAACACCTATTGGAGCTACAAAGACGCGGTCGCGCCGCAATCCTGGACGGCGGTTGCGGAAGGCGACGTTCATGTGGTGCCCGCACGCTCCGCGACGCGCACGCTCATGCTGATTTGGCCGCCGGAGAACGACGCCATGGCCTACGATGCCCTGCGCCTGCACCGCGGCGATCGCGTCGTCTTCGTGGGAAAGACCGACGACGACACCGGAAGTAAGGCGTTCTTTGAATTGCTCGCGCACGAATGGGACTTGGCCCAGACTTTGCAAATTCCAACCTTTTACTTCATGGGATCCGCGGGGGACGCGGTATACTGCTACCGTAGGAGGTAGGCCGGTGAAAGGCCGCCCGCCCCGGGAATAATCGTGCCATGAAATCCGCAGCGCGCGCGCTCGCCCTCGGCGTGCTCTTGGTCTGGTGTTCGTCCGTCGCGCGCGGCGCTTCCGACGGCTCGGCCGTATTGGCGAGCGCATATGGGCGCAACGCGGCCCTGGCGAGCTATACCTTCCGGATGCAAGTTGCGATGACCATGCATCACTTTCCGTGGTTACGGTTTCATATGCAAGGAACCGGTCGATACCAGCGCGGCGTGCGCTATGACGTGCAGTTTGCGGACGTTCCCTTCTTCGCCGGAAACTTTCATCGCGTCGATTTGTCCACGCTCGCCCCGGCAATGTGGAAGAATCACTATCGCGTTTCGGTCGTCGGGCCGAGCCACGGCAATACGGTGTTTCGTTTGGTGCCGAACGGTCCCGATACGTTGCAGGAAGCATTCGTAACCGTGGGCCCCACAAGCGGCGCAAATCTCGTTCAAATGCACTACACGGACGGTTCCAACATCGTGCTTCGGATCAACTCCACCGACGTAACCGGCTATCTTGTTCCCGTACAAGCGCAAGCGACGATCGACGCAGGCCACAACTCGCTGTCGGCCGACGCGACCTTCAGCGATTACAGTTTCGCGGTGAAGCGCGCTTCGAGCCCGGCGCGTCTCGAACGATAGAAACGCACTGCTGTATCGCGGGCGGCGGTCCCGCGGGGGTCATGCTCGGATATCTCCTGGCCCGAGCGGGCGTCGACGTCGTCATTCTCGAGAAGCACGCCGACTTTTTTCGCGACTTTCGCGGCGATACGATCCATCCGTCGACGCTCGAAGTGATGGACGAGCTGGGGCTCCTCGATGGTCTCTTGAAGATCCCGCATTCCGAAATCCGAACGCTTTCGGGAAACTTCGGGGGCACCACCGTGACGATCGGCGATTTTTCGCATGTTCCCGGGCGCTGCAAATTCGTGGCGTTCATGCCGCAATGGGACTTTCTCAACTACCTGGCTGCGGAAGGAAAGCGCTTTCCCGGGTTTACGTTGCGAATGGAAACCGAAGCGGTGGATTTGCTGCGAGAAAACGGCGCGGTCCGCGGCGTCGTGGCGCGCACGCACGACGGGCAAGAAACGATTCGCGCGAAGCTCGTCGTGGCTGCCGACGGGCGGCATTCGACGTTGCGTGAGAAGGCGGGCTTGCGCGTCGTCGAGATCGGTGCGCCGATCGACGCGCTATGGATGCGGCTCTCGAAGAAAGCGGGGGATCCATCGCAGTCGTTCGGGACGGCGGTGCCGGGCGGCATCTTCGTGACGATCGACCGGCTGACATACTATCAGTGCGCGTTCGTGATTCGCAAAGGCGGCTACGCCGAGCTGCAAGCGGGCGGGCTCGCCGCGTTTCGCCAAAAAATCGCCGCGATGGTGCCGCATTTGGCCGACCGCGTCGACGAATTGCGCGGATGGGACGATGTGAGATTGCTCGAGGTGCGCGTCGACCGGCTCGAACGCTGGTCGATGCCGGGGCTGCTGTGCATCGGCGATGCCGCGCATGCGATGTCGCCGGTCGGTGGGGTGGGGATCAATCTCGCCGTTCAAGATGCGGTGGCCGCCGCGAACCGGCTTACGGCATCGCTCGCCTCGGGAACGCCGAAGCCGTCGGATCTCGAGGCCGTCCAGCGGCGACGCGAGTTTCCAACGAAGGTCACGCAAGGGATCCAGGTCTTCATTCAAGACCGCTTCCTGAATCGCGTGCTCCAAGCTCGCGGACCGATTTCGCTCCCATGGCCCTTGCGCGCGCTTGCGTTGGTCCCCGCATTGCGCCGGATCCCGGCTCGCATCATCGGGGTCGGCGTTCGTCCGGAGCACGTGGCAAAGCAGGCTGTCCCGCCTCTGCAGGTGTAGTTCACTCCAGCCCTTGCTCCACATAGAGATGAACGACCCACTGCCGGGAACTCAGGACGCTCCCCTCCACGCGACGCTACGAGCGCAGCTGCTGGCTTTGCGCGACGAAGTGGCGCGCCAAGCGCGGATTCCGTTGAACGTCGTAAATCCCGAATTGCTTTCCGAGCGACGCAAGGCGGCGGACGAACTGACCGCGGCCATGGAAGCCCGCGACTCTCGCATCGATCGCCTCCAAAAGGAAATCGAAGATCTTCAGCGGGTGGTGGCCGAACGCGACGCGTTGATCGAAGAGGTTTCGCGAGAAGCCGAGCTTCGCAACACTTCGATTCTTGAGAGAGATGAAGTCCTGGCGCAGATGGAACGCGATTGTGCCGAGCGCGATTCCCTCATCGATGCTCTTTCCGATGAATGCGAAACGCGGGAAGGATTGGTCCTGGAGATCCAACGCGAGGCGGAAATAAGGGAAGAATCAATCGCAAGGTTGACGATCGAGTGTGAAGAGGTTCTCCGAGAAGCGAAGATTCGTCACGCTTCGATTCTCGATAGGGACGTGGTTATCGACGCATTGAGTCGCGATTGTGACGACCGCGACTCGCTTATCGAACACCTCGTTGCTGAGTGCGACGAACGTGAAGCGCTCATCGCGAAGCTTGAGCTCGATGCGGCCGAGCGGGAAGCTTCGATCGCCAAGATTATTGCGGAGTTGAAAGCCGAATGCGAAGCCCGTGAATCGTTGCGTCAAAAGGCCGAAGATGAGGCGAAACGGCGTGATGATCTCATCGCACAACTAACGATCGCCATCGAAGAGAAGAACCGGTACATCCAGCGGCTTTCATCGATCCGTATGGCCGCGCTTGGATTCGTGAAACGGATCCTTCGGCAGGTATAGGATGTCCGGTAAGATAGCCCACTTGACCTTTCCAAAGTGCGGCAGCCAATGGGTCCGCGACGTTATGAGCGACCCGGAGCTATTGCGCGCCGCAAGCGCCCGGCATTTTTCTCCAGTAGGTGCTTACACGCTGCAAGATTGGGAGAAGGAGCCGCAGGAAACGTGCGTCGGTCCGATCTTTACGGTTGGTTACGAACAATGGAAAGCCGTTGCAAAGAAGGGCGAAAAGGCTCTCGTGGTTCTGCGAGATCCGCGTGACATCGTGGTGTCATGGGCTTTCTCCATTGCATACAGCCATTTTTCGGATCCCGACGTGCGAATCGTACGCCCCGTCCTGCTGAGTCTGGACTTGCGGGGAAAGTTGTATCTGTCGCTCTATGTGTTTTTTTCGAGCGCGCACATATTTCGAAGCTGGGCCAATCGAAAGCAAACGAATAGCGAATATATTATAAGGTACGAGGAACTCATCGCAGATCAGGACGCCGCTTTTGGGAAGATTTTCCAATTTTGCGGTTGGGAGCTCGATCCAGAAACGATCGCCGGGTCCCTGGAGCGGCATTCGTTCGCCCACCAAAGCGGGCGTCAAGCCGGAACTGCAAACCCGTTCAGCCATTTTCGCTCGGGAAGATCCGAGGACTGGAAAAATTACTTCGATCGTTCGCTCGGAGAACTGTTCGAGCAGTCGCTTCCCGGTATGCTTTGCGAGTTCGGATATGAATCCAAGAACGATTGGTACGCTGCGCTGCCGGAGACGCAAGCTACGCGCGAGACGACCTTTCTCGAGATGGTCGGAAAACAGCTCGACGATATTATAGGAACGCTACAGGGTTAGCTCGAGCCGTTGGATCGTCTGAGTCGCCTCGAGTCCGAATCGATTTCAATCGTTCGCGAGGCGTACCGCCGCGTAAAGCCGCTCGGGATGTTGTGGTCGGTGGGTAAGGACTCTACCGCGTTGCTGTGGTTGACGCGCAAGGCATTTCTAGGGGAAATTCCCTTCCCCGTTGCAATGCTGGACACTTCCCTGGAATTTCCGGAAGTCTATGCATTGCGATATCGCCTTATTTCCGAGTTCAATCTCGATTTTCACAACGAGCTTTGTCCGCCGGAGTCCGACGTCGATCCGACGCTCCCGCCTGCCGGCCGCGCTGCCGCCAGAAAGAGCGAAGGGCTCAAGGCGTTGCTGCGGCGGTTTCGCTGGAATGGCGTGCTCCTTGCGATTCGACGCGACGAACAAGCGACGCGCGCGAAGGAGCGAGTCTTCAGTCCGCGCAGCGCATCGGGCCGGTGGGAATTTCGCGATCAGCCGCCTGAGTTTTGGGGTTTCTACAAGACCGAGGTTTTCGATGGCGAGCATCTGCGCATACATCCGATGCTTGGCTGGACCGAGCTCGATGTTTGGGAATATACGCGACGTGAGGGCATACCGTATTGCTCGCTGTACTTGGCGAGCGAAGGTCGTCGCTTTCGGTCGCTCGGCGAATCCAACATTACGACCCCCGTCGAGAGCGAGGCTGCGACGCTCGATGCGATCATTGAGGAGTTGCGCGATTCCAACGCTCCCGAGCGCGCGGGCCGCGCGATGGATCACGAGAGCGAGGACGCGTTCGAGCGGCTTCGAGTAAGCGGTTACATGTGAAGCACGTCCAGCCGGTCGTCTTTGCGGGTCAGGTCGATCACGGGAAGTCCACGCTCATTGCCCGGCTGGTTCTCGACGCCGGAGGTTTTCCGGAACAACGCTATGCGGAATTGGAGGCCGCGTGTGCGCGTCGCGGCGTTCCGTTCGAACTTTCCTTTCTCCTCGACGCGTTGCAGTCGGAACGCGATCAAGCGGTAACGATCGGCTCGTCTTTCTTATGGTTGCGTGCCGGTGAGCGGGCGTTTGCATTCATCGATGCTCCCGGGCACAGTGAGTTTCTGAAAAACATGGTCAGTGCCGCGTCGGCCGCAAGCGCCGCGGTCATCGTCGTGGATGCGCAAGAAGGCTTTACCGATCAGACGCGACGTCATGCCTTGCTGCTCGTTTTGCTCGGCATTCGGGAAGCGATCGTTGCCGTCAATAAGATGGACGCAGTCTCCTTCAGCGAGGTACGCTACCGAGCGCTCGAATCCGAGGCACGAACGCTCTTGAAGCGGGCCGGCTTGACGCTTCGCGATTGCGTTCCCGTCGTAGCGCGCGACGGCGACAACGTCGTTCGGCCTTCGAAAAACTTCGCGTTCTATCGAGGTCCCACACTGCTACAAGTGCTATCGGAGCTAGCGCAACCTTCCGTGCCCGATCTCTCACCGGCATTTCTCGTCCAGGACGTCTACCGGCGAAACGGCCAGCGTGTTCTGGCGGGCTTCGCTGAAGGTGACGGACTCGAAGAGGGAGCGCGCATCGTCGTGATGCCCAGCCGTCAAGTTGCCGCCATCGCGTCCGTGAAGCGCTTCCCGGAAGACTCGCGCCCAATCGAGGATGGCGAGGCATGTGGGCTCGTGTTGGATCGCCCCCTTTACGTCGATGCCGGCGACGTCATCGCACTCGTGGATCGTGCCCCCGAAGCGGCTTCCTCGCTCGAAGCTGCCGCGTTTTGGCTTGGCTCGCGCGTGCTCGAGATCGGCGACCGCGTGACGATGCGCCTAGGAACGCGCGAAGTCCCGGCGGTCGTGACGCAGGTCAAGGGAAGCATCGACCTCACCGAACTCGTGCAACGATCGGCTAGCGCCCTGCACGCGGGTGATCTGGGAGAAATAGCCCTCAAAACCGATCTGCCCGTTGTCGTTTCCGTAAACCGCGCGAGCGGCTTGTCGCGTTTTGCACTCTATCGTGACGGAGAGATATGCGGCGGTGGAGTCGTGTTGGAAGCAGCGGCGCCGGCAATTGAAAAAAAGATTTCGACGAACGTGCGCGTGGAGCAACATTTCGTCGGTCCGGCGGCTCGCGCCGCGCGCAATGGCCACGCCGCGGGCGTCGTATTCATGACCGGCCTGCCGGCGTCCGGCAAGAGCACCCTGGGTAAACTGCTGGAGATGCGACTCTTCGAACGCGGTTGGAATGCGTATTTTCTGGACGGCGATACACTCCGCACGGGCTTGTGTGGCGATCTCGGCTTCAGCCAACAAGAACGCTACGAAAACGTCCGTCGAGTCGGTGAAGTAGCGGCGCTTTTTGCGGATGCAGGGTGTCTCGTGGTCGTGGCGCTCGTCGCTCCACTTGCGGACGCGAGGGATGCGGCGCGAACCGCCTGCAAGAGCGGGATTTTCACGGAAATCTACGTGCGGGCGCCGGTGTCCGTTTGCGAACGTCGCGATCCCAAAGGTCACTATCGGCGCGCTCGCGCGGGAGAAATCAGCGAGTTTACGGGGGTGTCCTCGGTCTATGAGGTTCCCCAAAACCCCGAACTGATCGTCGATACCGAGTCTGCGACAATCGACGAGTCCTTGACGGGCTTGCTCGAAGCGGTTATCGCACGTTACTCAACCGGTGAGCGGTCGAGCTCGATGCAGGGTCGCTGATCTGAAGGCGCGGCCGAACCCTGCGACCAACGTGGATCGTGTGAAAAAATATTTTATAGCGTACGCCGCCATGCTCGCGCTCGCGTCGCCGTCAACGGCGAGCGCCGCCGATACGCCCGTCCGCGTGAACGCGTGCACGCTGGGTTCGCCGAGAACCACGCAGAGCTACTACGCGGCGGCGTATTACCCCGTCAACGGTCCCTATTATTGGGGCGATCCGTACGGCCACACGTATCATCAGTACGCGCTTCCTTCGTCGTCGCATACGACCAGCGCGAAACTCAATATCGCGTACGTCAACGTTACGAACAAACCGCTCAAAGAAGTGGAATTCGGCTTCGTCATGGAGGGACTGTTGCTCGCCGAGGTTCGCGATCAGGGAAAGTTCTCGCCGGGCGCTGAGATCAAGCATACCTTCGGCGTCAACGAGAACGTTTTTCATCATCGCAAGGGTTCAGCGCAATGCCTTCCGCTTCGAGCGACGTATGAAGACGGCACCGTGTGGACGAGCGAGCACCTTCCAAAACTGAATAGTGCGCTGTATCGCTAATGAGAAGCAAATTTTCGCGCGAGCGTCGGTAACCCTTCGGCGAAGGTCGGATGTACGTGCATTGCGTCGGCGAGATCGTGCCACGTTGCACCGCGCTGGATGTACGTCAAGAGCACGTGTATGAGCTCGCCCATTTCGTAGCCCGCGAACGTCGCTCCGATCAACGCCTCGGTTCGGCGGTCGACGACCGCGCGGAAGAATCCGCGTTCCTCGCCCCATTCGATGCCGCGTGCGACTTCCGCTAGCGGGAGCGTCTCGGCGCGCGCATCGATGCCGCGCGCTTCGGCCTGAGCGAAAGTGAGGCCGGCACGCCCGATCTGCGGCTCGGTGAACACGGCGTAGGCCAGCGTTCGGTCGTCGCGCTTGCGCGGCGTGCCGTGCAACGTCGAGAGAACGCGGCGGTGATCTTCCCACGACACGTGCGTGAATTGCGGCTGTCCCGCGACGTCGCCGATGGCGTACACGCCTTCAACCGGCGTGCGGAGGTAATCGTCGACCTGAATGAAGCCGCGCGCGTCGCGCGCGATGCCCGCGCGTTGGAGCTGCAGATCGCGCGTGTTCGGCGTCCGTCCGGTCGCTACGAGGACTCCCTCTGCTTCGAGGGTCGTTCCCCCGGCGAGTTCGACGTGCACCCCGCCTGCATGCGGGCGAATGCGTTCGACGCGCGCGCGAAGATGCAACCCGATGCCGTCGTCGCGCAGGGACCGCGCGAGGACGTCGCTGACGTCGGGTTCCTCATTGGAAAGAACCCGATCTGCGGGCTCGACGATCTGCACGCTCGCCCCGCACCGGGCGACGCCTTGACCGAGTTCGAGGCCGATATAGCCGCCGCCGATCACGACGAACGATTGCGGCAGTTCGGTCAGCCCGAAGAATGTCTCGTTGGTGAGGTGCGGCACATCGTCGAGCCCCGGAATCGGCGGCGTTGCGGCCGAGCAGCCCGTGTTGATGAGGATCGTGGGGGCCGTCACCTCGGTGTGCGGACCCGCAACGACGTTGGGCGCGGTAAATCGCGCCCGTTCGCGGACGATCGCGACGCCGGCGTCGCGGAGCCGCTTCTCGTTCTCGTCGCGAAACGACGCGATGATTCCATTGACGCGCCGCATTACCGCCGGAAAGTCGACGGTTACGTCGGCGTGGACGCCGATCGTGCCGGCGCGCCGCGCGCGACCGGCGGAGTGGGCGGAAGCGAGAAAACTCTTCGATGGGGTGCAGCCGTTGTTGACGCACGTTCCGCCGAGCGGTCCCGATTCGAAAAGACATACCGAGCGCCCCTGGCGCGCCATTTTGACCGCGAACGGCACGCCGCCCTGACCGCTCCCGATCACCACCACGTCGAATTGCTCCATGTGGCGCAGTGGTATCACAAACGATTGCGAGACGCAATACTTGCCACGAGCTGAGGGCCTCGTGCGCTCCAGCTGCGGCTCCATCGGAGTTGCGGGCGCTCGTTAAGTGTGTTAGGTTCGGGTTGGTTGTCGAGCTGGCTTAGCACACATCGAAGCGCACGAAGGCGTCGCAGAAATGCGGCGCCTCGTTCAATACTGGGCCTAACCGCAGCTAAGAATGGCCGCCGATGTGATCTGTGGTAGAAAGTTGCGCCAAACCGGGAATTGACCATAATTTCCGGCAGTCACCATGATCGCGAGATCCAACTTCGGCACGACGATCAGGAGCTGACCCCCGTTCCCTCCCGCGCTGACCACGTCGTACGCCGTACCGCCGACCGAGAGCATTAAAAGATGCCAGCCGTAGCCGTAACGATCGCCCTCGTTGACCGGCGCGGTGCGCGGTACGATCGACTCGCGTATCCATCCTGAATCGACAACCTGGGTGCCGTTCCACTCTCCGCCGTCGAGCAGGAGCTGCCCGAATTTCAAGAAGTCGCGCGGGCGCATGTAGTCGCCGCCCGCCATATACGCTTGGCTCGCCGGGGGCGGCATCAGCCACATGGCGTAGGTTCCGAACTGCATCGGCACCGCGAAGCGCTCGTTGAAATACCGGGTGAGCGGTTTCTTGGTCTCCGTCGCAACGACCGCGCCCAAGAGATTTATCGAGGCGGAACAATAGTATGCGACGTTTCCAGGGTCATTGATCATCGGCAGGTTCAGCGTGTAACGATACCAATCGGTCCCTGCGGGCTGACTTTGCATCGTGTCTTCGTTGCCCGGCGAGTTGTCGTCGTTGTCGTCGCAAGCGAAACCCGGCGCCATCGTCATGAGGTCGGCAACGGTCATCCGCTCTTTACGCGCATCATCGTTCTTTACCGGGCGGTAGGCGCCGAGAACGTCCAGCACCCGCGACTGCGGTGAAAACGCGTGCGTATCTGCGATTGCCCGCCCGACCATCAGCGTCGTGACGCTCTTTCCCGCGGAGCGAAGATCGTGGGTCGATTGCGGGTCGAAACCGTAGAAATACTCGTCGAGCACGAGCTTACCGTGGCGCGCGATTGCGATGCTGTGAATGTACGGCGAACGCAGTGTGGGATCGCGCTGGGAAATGATGCTCTGCATGAGCCCGGCGAGCGGCGCCTCGTTCATGCCGGAGGAAGCCAACGTGCCGACGCGCCAGCCATCGTTGAGTTGGGCCGGTACGTTGTAGGTCCAATTCTCCGTTTTGCGCGGATAGTACCACATCAATTCTTCATTCGTCGCTCGATGAAACGACAAGGCTCGCCCATCCATCGTCACCTTGTCGATGACGAGGGAGCCGTCGGGTTTCGGCGAGGGGAGCGTGTCGTGGACGCCCCAAAATGCGCCGGCGTTCGCTTCCGGATTTCGAATGAACGCACGCACGACGCCGTCATCGCCTTTGCGGACGACGAGAAAAAAGTGTGCCGGCCGATCGATCGGCGAGCTTGGATACCACGCCGCCGGATACGCATTGACTTGGGCGGCCGCCCAAATCCCAACGAGTGCCACTGGTATCACGATTCACGTCCCCCGCAATTGCCGCAGCAGCGTCACGAACGAGCCATTCGTGTCTACGACGACGGCGCCATTTTCATCGGTGCGGAAAATGCACGCGCCGAAACGGCGCAGGGTTTCGAGCGTCG
>JAFAIW010000284.1 GCA_019236495.1 Vulcanimicrobiota bacterium
TCGCTACAACCGCCATTCCGATCAACCACGCCGCGATAGCCACACCGGCCGTCCGCGCCACGAAAAACAAGCCGGCGACCATAGCGGCGAGCGTTACGACGGTGGTCGCGAGCTGAACGAGGTTGCCGTAGCGAACGCGTTTGGTGCCATAGGCGTACCCAACCGCCACGTTCGTCATAGCATTGAACGGAAGGGCGATCGCCGCCGGAATCGCCGCCCACAAGTCGTGCCCCAGCGCAGCGAGCGCGAAGACCGGCACGAGGCCGCCAACCACGAAAATCGCGGCCGTGATCATCGCGGGTCGCAACACGCCGGCGCCGGCGCGCCGGTTGAGCATGAAATACGAAGTCGCGGTGACGAGTCCCGAATACACCGAAATGGTGAACGCCGCATCGATCGTCGGAAGTGCGTAAACGCCCCGTTGAACCGGCCCGAGCAGTCTCGCGGTCACGATACTCAGCGCGAGCGCAAAAACGATGTTCGCAATCCGCACGACAAGCGTCTGCACCCCGTCGCGAGCCAGCGTTCTTCCCAGTTCCGTCACGCCGTCACACCGCGCGATGGAAGAGAAATTCGGCGGCTGTCTTGTAGATCAGCGAGAGATCGAGCAGCAACGTGCGATTGGCGACGTAAAAGAGATCGAACTTGAGGATGTCCGGCGCGTCCGAGGGATCGAGATTCCGTTTGGCATGGACCTGCGCCCAGCCGGTGATCCCCGGCTTGACCGCATGCCGCAATGCGTACGCCGGGATGGTTCTTGCAAACTCCTCGGCGTAGCTCTGCATTTCCGGCCGCGGGCCGACAATCGACATTTCTCCGCGAAGAACGTTGAAAAGCTGCGGCAATTCGTCCAGACTGGTTCGCCGCAGAAACTGCCCGAACGGCGTAATCCGCGCGTCACCTTGCACGACCCACGCATTTCCGGCGTCGGGCCGCATCGTTCGAAATTTGAAGATTTCGAACGGAACGCCGTCCCGGCCGATCCGTGTTTGCCGAAAGACGACCGGATCGCCCGAGTCGATGCGAATTGCGACGGCAACGGCCAGAAAAACGGGAGCGAGGATGACGATTCCGCATCCCGCGCACGCAATGTCGAGCAGCCGTTTGCCGGTCTCGAAAACCGCCGATCGTCGGGGCAGGTCGATCGTCCGCTCGCCCGGCGCATGAGGTGCGGGGGGACGTATCGCGTACCGTGCGGCGCCGAGCAGCGCAGCTGCCAAACATGCCGACGCGGCGATACCGAGCACTCCGCTTCCCGAAGCTCCCAAAAGCAACACGCCGAGGCCCACCGGCACCGTAACGAGCGTTACGGCGGCGGCGGCGCAATAGAACTCATCGCGGCGGCGCACGATAAAGCGATTCGTATCGCGTAGCGCCATCGTACCCAAACCCGCCAGCAGCAATGCGGCAACGATCGTCTGCATCATAGAACCTACTTCCCCAACACCGCGCGCAACTTGCGAGCGGCGCGATAGACTCCCGTACTCGTCCACAGCACGCGATATGGAACGGCATAGGTACCGAGCTGCTTCTTGAAGTGCGCGACTCCGGGCAAGCCTTCGCTTGCGCCCATGTTGAACCAGATCGCGCCGCGTTCGACGCTTCGGTTAATCAATGCAAGGTTGAGCGCGTTGCTCGGGCGCAGCGCGGCAAATTCGGTACGCATCGCAGCCGTCCAAAAAAAGGCTTCCTGCGCGCCGTAAAGCATCACGCCTCCCGCAGCGCAATCGGCGCCGCGCCGTGCAAACCAAAATTCGACGTCGTCGCCGCCGTATTCGGCGACGGCGTCGAGCAATGCGCGGGAAATCGATGGCGCGGCCAGGCCCCAACGCGCGGCGGATTCCGCTAAGAGCCCGTAATACGCCTCGATCGCTTGCGGCCCGGTCTCCATCGAACACCGGACGCCGCGGCGTTCCGCTTGCCCGGCCGTTCGCCGAAAACGGCCATCCATATGAACGAGGGCCGCATCGACGCCGCCCGCCAGATCGAGGACGGCGGCTTCGACAAAGTGCGCGCGTTCGGCCGCGACGTCGAACGTTGCGAACGGCCAGCAATTCAGCTCGACGGAGTCGTAGGCGCGCGCAATCGCGGCAACGGCGTCGGATGCGTCCGCCGCCGTCGCAACGGTCCCGTCGTCTCGTAAAGCGACGGTGTACGCGCCCAGCGGAAACCCGGAAACGTGCTGCGTACCGGCAAAGCCGCGGTGCGTGCACGCGGGCAGTAAAACGCGACGTTCGCCGGGCAGCGTCACGTGTAGTGCGGCCGGCTGCAGATGCGGAAAGGCGCGTGCCAGGGCCAGCGCCCACGCCGGCCGAGCGAAGAACGTGGGGGCCGGATGCGCGCGGTCGAAGGCGATCCAATCGGCAACCGGAAGCGTTTCGATGCGCGCTCTAGGCATGCGCGTTCGCCATGCTTTCGTCCAGCGGAAGCAGCTCGTCCCAAACCGTCGCAATCCGCCGGATGCAGGCAGAGCGCTCGTAGCGTTCGTTCACAAAGGACGAGGCGTCACGCTGCGGCTGGAGCCGGCCACGCGCGTGCAACTCCAGCAACGCGCGCACCCGCGCTTCGATCTGGTTGTATCCGAACACCGTGTCCACGTACGGGAAGCGGTGCGGCCACAACACGTACCTGCCGAAGGAAAGCGCCTCCAATACCATCAGCGAGAGTCCGTCGCGCACGGTGTTGCGCAACAGCACGGTGCATCGTGGGTAGACTTCATCCAGGGACGAGCGCCAACCCAGGTTCTCGACGTCGGCGTGCGGTGCGACGTCGAGCTTTCCTCCGCCGACGATCAGGAAGCGAATGGGAGCATCGGCGAGCGCCGCAATCAGACGTTCGTAGTCGCGCGCTCCGTAGAAGTTCTTGCGGACGAGCGGCACGTACAGGAGAACGGTGAACCGCTCAGGCAAAGGCGGAAGCGCTCCGCGCACGATCAGTCGCGGCGGAAGCGGAGCAATCCGTGCGCGTAAGCCGATGTGAGCGAGTTCGCGCGCGGTCCAATCCGCCTCGGCCAAGTGAACGACGTGCGGCTTGGACAGATGCGATACGAGTGCGGGATCGCTTCGAAGCACTTCGATGTCGCTTCCGACCCAATGCATGACGCGGGGTTTTCGCAAGAATCGCGCCACGGCTTCGCACGCGCGCCCGTTGCGCGCCGTGCCGACGGTATACCAAACATCGCTCCTGACGAGCGACACGAGCGAGGACAAGCGCTCGAAACGGCTGGAGAATTGCAAGAGGCGATGCGTCCAGCCGGTCGCCGCTTGCTGCCCTCCAAAGAGCTCCGCGACGAAAAAATCCAAGCCCGAAATCGCGACGGTTCGGGCACCGCGCGGCTCCTCGACTCCTGGTGCGAGTGCGTCGAGGGTGCGCTCCACTCCCTCTGCGACGACCGTTTTGGAAAAGTGCGCGCTCACCCAGTTCATGCCGGCGACATTCGGTTCGAGCGTTTCGGCGTGGTGCTCGTCCGCGAGCGCGCGCAGCATCGCGCCGGCCGCCGCGGGCGAATGCGCCACGAACGCTCCGGGAACGTCGTGAATCCAAATGACGTGCCGGCCGCGAGCCATCGCTTCCAAAACCATCATCGACATCCCATCGTGATCCGGCAGCCGCAACAACACCACCGCATCGTCGATGGCCGTGTTGGCATTCGAGAGCTGTCCGAGAAATTCGACGTTCGGCGGGGCGTCCGGGTCGCGCTCGCCCGAACCGATCACGACGAACCGCAAGTCCCGCAGCTCTTGCGCTAGGGCATACACCGCCTTTCTTCCATAGAAGTCCCGGCGGCGGTCGGGCAGATAGGTCAACACCGAGAAACGCGTTGGAAACGGCGGCGCGGACGTGCACGGTTCCATTCCTGCGACCGGTAAGAACGGCGCCTCGATCCCGATCGTACGCAATTCGTCGCGCAGCCACGGTGCGACCGCGAAGTGCGTCATCCGATTCTGACGCAACATCGACATCGCATGCGGCCGGTCGAGGGCCTCGAGCACGTCCGTTCCAGCCCAAATCACCGCTACCGGGATCTTGTACGCGCGACAAAGCGCGCGAAGAAACGCGTTCGGTCCGGGGCCTCCGAACGAAATCAGCGCGTCCGTGCGCGCCACCCGCGGAATCGCCAGCGGCAAGTGGCGATAACCCGTCGGCAGAACGTGGATGTGCCAATTCTGCGAGTGCGCGTTGACGAGTTTGGCCAAAAATTGTGCGTGATAATCGAAGCCGGTTATCAGCGCGTGGCGGAGGGGGCGCGTTTTCATGCACCCACCGCGGCTTCCAATCGAATGTCGGCCAGCCAACGCGCCACAATCGCGCTCCAGCTATACTCCGAGACCGCAAGGTCGCGCGCGCATCGCGACATTTTTGCGGCCATTTCCGGATTTTCGGACAAGCGCACCGCCGCTTCGGCCAGCGCGTCCGGGGACTCCGGCGGGATTGCGAGGCCGGCCCCCGCCGAGGTCAAGAGCGCCGCCGCTTCCCCTTCGCCGCAGAAAAGCACCGGTACGCCCGATGCGAGCGACGGGAAGATCTTCGAGGGGCGCGCCGCCTTGAAGAGCTCGCGGCGCAACAACGGAACGATTGAAGCGGAAGCAATCGAATAGTACCGCGGCATTTCGCCGATCGGCTGCGGTCCGACGAACCGCACGTTGTCGAGAGAATATCGACGCGCGCGCTCCATGAGGCTGTCTTTGGTTGGGCCGGCGCCTACGAAGAGAAAGAGAAACGGCCGCGCCGCTAAGAGGCGCGCGGCCTCGATCAGCGTTTCGAGACCTTGCGCGACGCCGTGCGTTCCGGCGTACAACAGCACGAAGCGTTCGTGGGCGTCGAGGGAACGCGCCAACGTTTCGTCGCGCGGCCTCGGACAGAACTGCTCGACGTCGATCCCGTTCGGAAGAAAGCGCAGCTTTTCGTGGTCGACGTTTTTTTTCGTCAACAGGATTTCCGAAATGCCGGTCGTCACGCCGTTGACGTATCGCGCGCGCCGGTAGGCCCACCGTTCGAGCGCGTCGGCGACGCGCAAAACCGGACCTTCTTTCATGACGCCGAGCTCGCGAACGGAGTCGGGCCAGAGATCGGCGACGTTGAAAATGACCGCGCCGCCGCGAACGAGGGACGCGGCGTATGCTGGGATGCACAAAAAAAGCGGCGGGGACTCGACGAAGATGAAATCTTGGCGGCGCGCGCGCAGCAAGCCGAAAATCGAGGTTATCGCGAACGAGATGTAGTTGAGCATTCGCCGGACACCGGTCCCGGAAGCCGCATAGATCCAGGTGCGATGCACGCGAATTCCGTGCCAATTTTCGCGCACGTAGAGTTTGCGGCGATACGCCCGATGAACGCGCCCGACCGGGTGGTTGGGCATCGCCGTAACCACCTCCACCGTGTGTCCGCGGCGAGCCAGCTCCTTCGCAAATGCCCACAAGCGCGTTTGCGGCGCGCCGATTTCCGGCGGAAAGTATTGCGTCAGGATGAGGAAGCGCATGATTCGCGAGCTGCCGGTACCAGCAGCGCGTCCACGATATGCGCCGCGCATCGGCCTCCGCCGTACGGGTCGATGCGCCGCGGGGGTATGGCTCGCATGGCCGCGCGCGCGATCGCTGCAGGATCGGTGCCGGCGAGAACGTTCCAACCCTCTTCCAGCGTTTCGGTCCACTCCGTTTCCGCTCGGAGCGTGACGCACGGAACGCCGAGGGCGACGGTTTCTTTTTGCAATCCTCCGGAATCCGTCAAGGTGACGCGCGCGTTGGCAACCAGCCCAATCATTTCATGATAGGGGAGCGGTTCGCAGAGCAGGATGTTGTCGCGTTGTCCCGCTTCGGCCGCGCGCGCGAGAGCCGCAGTTCTGGGATGAACCGGAAAAACGACCGGCATCCCAACCGCTCGCAGTCCGGCGAGAAGCCGCTCGAACGTGGCGGCGTCGGCAGTATTCGAGGCCCGATGAATGGTGGCAACCGCGTACTCGCCCCGCGTCAGCTCGAAGCGATCGAGCACGGCGGGGCGTGCGGGGAGCGTCTCGGCGACGCGCGCCGCCAGATCGGCCATGAGATCGCCCACCACGGCAATTCTTCCGCGGATTCCTTCGGCGCGAAGTTGAGAGGCGGCGCGTTCGTTCGGTGCCAACAGGAGATCGCTGACGGAATCGGCGACGATCCGATTGATTTCTTCCGGCATCGCCCGGTCGAACGACCGCAGTCCGGCTTCCACGTGCGCGAGCGGCACCTGCAATTTGGCGGCGACGAGCGCTCCGGCAAGAGTGCTGTTCGTATCGCCGTACACGATCGTCCAATCCGCGGCCGCGGCTTCCGCAATCGGTTCCAGCCGTTTGAGCATCTCGCCCGTCTGTGCGCCGTGCCCTCCCGAACCGACGCCCAAGGTATGCGCGGGCTTGCGCATGGCCAGCCCGTCGAAAAACGCTCCCGACATGTTGTAGTCGTAGTGCTGGCCGGTGTGTACGAGCGTTTCGACGACGCCGCGGCTTTCAAGCTCCGCACTGAGGACGGCAGCTTTGACGAATTGCGGGCGCGCACCGACGATCGTGAGAACGCGCACGTTCAGACTTCCGCGAGCGGGGTCGCTCGCCGGACCGCGTCGGCGACCACGTCTTGGGCGTCCGCGGGCAGCTCCGGATAGATCGGCAGGGACAGAACCGTATCGGCGGCGAGCTCGGAATTCGGAAAACTTCCGCGTCGATGCCCCAGAGGTTTGTGAACCTCTTGAAGATGCAATGGGACGGGATAGTAGATCATCGTTTGGATATCCGAAGCGCGCAAGGCGCGCTGCAGATCTTCGCGTCGGTCCGTCCGAATGGTGTATTGGTGGTAGACGTGGCGGTCTTCGTGCGGGTCTTCGGGCGTGCGCACTGTAGTGCCGGAAAGCAGCTCGTTGTAGCGGCGGGCAATCGCTCGGCGACTTTCCGTCCACGTTTCGAGATGCGGGAATTTGACACGCAAAATCGCCGCTTGAATCTCGTCGAGCCGGCTGTTTATTCCGAGTTCCTCATGATGGTATTTCACGCGACCCCCGTGCGCGCGAAGCGAGCGCACGCGATCCGCGAGCGCGGCGGACGACGTCGTCAGCATGCCGCCGTCTCCGAAACCTCCCAAATTCTTCGAAGGAAAAAAGCTGAAGCAACCCGCGTCGCCCAGCGATCCCACGGGTGCGCCGTCCACGCGCGCCCCAATCGCCTGCGCGCAATCTTCGATCACCGCAAGCCCTCGCGGCCGCGCAATCTCGAGCAAGCGTCGCATCGGCGCCGGCCGTCCGTAGAGGTGCACCGGAAGAATGGCGGCCGTTCGCGGAGTGACGGCGTTCTCGACCGCGGCGGGATCGAGATTGAACGTGTTCAGGTCGATGTCGGCAAAGACCGGAGTCGCCCCGGTCATGCCGATGGCTTCGGTTGTCGCGACGAACGTGAACGGCGACGTGATGACCTCGTCGCCGGGGCCGATGTCGAGCGCGCGCAGCGCCAAATACAACGCATCCGTTCCTGAATTCAAGCCGACGGCATGCGTACAAGCCGTGTAGCCGGCGATCGCGTTTTCCAGCTCGCGCACGTTCGGCCCGAGGATGAAGTGACCGTTTGCAAAGACGTCGGACACGGCGGCATCGATCTCGCCTTTCAATGCCCGGTACTGCTCGGTCAAATCGAGGATCGAAATCATACCGGCCGCACGCTACAGTCCGATTTTTCAAATCGGGCACCGCACTCGCAAGTCGCGCGATCGTCCCGAAAGCGCAAGCGCAGTCCGCACGAGCAGGCGAAGCCCTGTACCCGCGCGGGATTCCCGTAGACGAGGGCGTATGCCGGGACGTCCTTCGTCACGACCGATCCCGCTCCGACGAACGCATAGCGCCCGATGGTGTGCCCGCACACGATGGTGGCGTTGGCGCCGATCGTCGCACCGCGTTCGACGAGGGTGCGCACGTAATCCGCCGAGGTGTTGCGCGGCGTCCCCGAACGCGGCGTCGCGACGTTCGTGAACACCATGCTCGGCCCGCAAAAGACCTCGTCCTCGAGAACGACTCCCTCATACACCGAAACGTTGTTTTGAATCTTGACGTTGTCGCCGATCGTGACGTTGGCGGCGACGAAGACGTTTTGTCCGATCGAACAATTGCAGCCGATGCGTGCGCCCGCCATGACATGAGAGAAATGCCAAACTTTCGTTCCATCTCCGAGGCTCGACGGGTCGTCGACGTACGCGGATTCATGAACGAATGCCGGACTACTGCGGCGCGAAGCAAGCGTGGTCACGCGACGACCTCCGTAAGCGTGGCGGGAAGGGTGAAATCGACCATCGAGAGCGCGCGCATGGCGCGCAATCCCGAGTCACCGTCGGTGAGCGGGGGCACTCCCGTTCGAATCGCGTCGACGAACGCTTCGAGCTCGATTCGCAAGGGCTCGCCGCTCGGAACCTCCAGCGAACGCGCGTCGGAGCGGTGCAGGTCGATCGCGACCGCGGTCGC
>JAFAIW010000225.1 GCA_019236495.1 Vulcanimicrobiota bacterium
ATGGACGATATCAATCCGGAATTTCCGCAGACCGACGTCGCGCTCGTGATCGGCGCGAACGACGTGACGAATCCCGCCGCGCGCAACGTCCAAAGCTCACCGATTTACGGGATGCCGATTCTGGACGTCGACAAAGCCTCGAACGTCGTCGTCCTCAAACGCAGCATGCGCTCCGGCTTTGCGGGCATCGACAATCCGCTTTACGAGCTGCCGAACACCGCAATGCTCTTCGGAGACGCCAAGAGCTCCGTCGATGAGTTGGTGGGCGCGGTGAAGGCGTTGTAGCCCTTCGAGGCTCGCGTTCGCGCTCGCACCTCAGGGTGACACCCGACGAGCTCAGGGTGACATGAGGGACCACGAGCCGGCGTTCCACGTCGGCAAAAACGCATTCGGCGAGAAGCCGTGCAACTGCGGGCGGTACGCGTAGATGTACGTGGCGTTGAAGAGATAAACGATCGGCAGCTCATTTGCAATCGTGCGCGCGATGCGTGCGTACAGCGCTTTGCGGGGAGCGCGCGACGTCGAATCGAGAGCTGCCGCCTCAAGGCGATCGACGTCGCGATTGCAATATCCCATGACGTTTTCCGCGCCGGCGCATGTCAGGAGCGCGCTGTCGTCCGGATCGGCGCCGAATGTCCATGGGATGTACGCGAGATCGAAATCGCCGCGGGCGAGCGTCCCAATTCGCGGTTGAAACAACTGCGCGTTGCTGATCGACTTGACGGTGAGGTCGATTCCCCGCGCGCGCAACCACGCTTGAATCATGGTGGCGGCGCGCACGCCGGTCGTCGATTCCGGAAATTGCACGTACGTGAGCGCCAGCGGAACGTTGCCGCGCTTGCGCCAACCCCCGGCATCGCGCCGCCAGCCGGCCGCATCGAGCAACGTATCGGCGCGGGCCGGATCGTAGGCGGGTTCGCGAACGGCCGGATCGTACGCCCAAGAAAATCGCGGCTGTGCGCTGTCGGCTACCGGATATCGGCCGAAGGTGATCTTCGCGCTGATCGCGTTTCGGTCGATCGACATGGCGATCGCACGCCGCACGCGCACGTCGCCGAGCGGCGTGTGGCGCAGGTTCACCGCGATGCCCGCGATCGTTGCGGTGGATACGTAGCGATATGCAAGCCCTCGCTGCCCGCGTAGACCGTACTGCTGCACGGGCGCGACGAGATTCCAATCGAGCTCGCCCGACCCAAGTTCGGCCAGATTCGTCGCGGGGTCGGGCACGATGTGCACGTCGAGTCGTGCAACCTGCGGGGCGCCGCGCCAGTATGCGGGATTTGCAACGTACGCGATGCGATCGCCGCGCGACCACGCTTCGAAGCGGTACGGACCGTCGCCGACCGCCGGCGCGCCATTGAACGAAGCCTGTGCGAGCGACGCGTACTTCGCCAGCACGTGCGCGGGCAGCACGAATTGCGCTTCACTCCCATAGGAAAAAAACGTCGTCGCAGCGGGCGCCCACCGCCGCTTCAAGTGCAACACGACCGTGAGCGGCGTGGGCGCCGTCGCGCGATCGATCAAGTCGTAACCTTCACGCGAGCGGACGGGATTGCGAGGATCGAGGATCGCGTGCAGCGTGAAGAGCACGTCGCGGCTGCTGACCGCGACACCGTCGCTCCAGCGAACGCCCGGACGCAATCGAAACGTCAACGTGCGCCCGTCCGCGGAAATCCCTCCGTTTTCGGTCGTGGGAATGGTCGCGAGTAACGCCGGTACCCCATGCCCCGCCGGATCGAGGTCGATGAACGGCTCGAAGAGGAGGCGCGCCATCTGCAGTTCGACCGAAGCGGCATCCGGATGGGTGAAGAGCGGATTGAGATTCGCCGGATCGGCGGAGAGGTTGAACCGCACGCTTCCCGGAGCATGGTTCCCTTGGACGGCGGCGGGACGGCAGGCCGCGAGCAGGAGCACCAAGAGAAGAAGAGGCCGCATTCGGCCATCCTTCGCGTGGGGGCCGAGGTCCCTTGCCTGCGGGTCTTGCACCGAATGAATCCGCCGTGTTATGCTCTGCTGACCGAAGAATTTTCGGATTCTTGCGATTCTGAGCGAAAGATGATTGCAGAGACCGGCGAACTCGACGAACTCGACCTCCAGCTGCTCGATGCGCTCCAGCGCAACGCCCGCTCGACCTTCGCCGAGCTGGGGTCGATCGTCGGCCTGAAGCCCCCCGCAGTCCACGACCGCGTCAAGCGTCTCGAGGGTCGCGGCTACGTGCGCGGGTACTCGGCCCAGCTCGACAGCCGGCTGCTCGGCCTCGAGCTCATCGCATTCGTCAGTTGTTACACCACGCCGGAATGTGCGTACGACGACTTTACCGGCGCGCTCGCGCAAATGCCCGAAGTTTGCGAAGTGCATAGTGTCGCGGGCGAAGAGTCGTTCGTGCTCAAGATCATGACGCGCTCCACCGCGCATCTCGACGACGTTCTCTCGCGCCTCAAAGCCGTCAAAGGAATGGCGCGCACCAAAACGACGATCGTACTTTCGACTCCCTTTGAGCGCGGAGGAATTTCGGTCCGATGAGCCTCGTGACGAATCGTACCGCCTGTGCGCTCGGCAGTCATCGGGTGCTCGAGCCTGCCGGCGCGCTGCCGCAAAGCGCATGGAAGATCGACAACGATCCCCGTGCGTTCGAAAACGAGATTCTTTGCGACGTCGAGTGCTTGAACGTCGACAGTGCGTCGTTTC
>JAFAIW010000259.1 GCA_019236495.1 Vulcanimicrobiota bacterium
AAATCCGAGCGACGGGTTCGATTCTCGTAGCCTCCAGCCACCGCGAGGTGACACTGGCTCCGGTCTGTGGTAGTGTTACGGATAGCGAACCCAGCGCTGCAAGCGCAGACCGGGCCGCCTCGAATGAGGCGGCCTTCGTATTTTGACCTCAAGACAGCAGAAACGTGGCGACCGTCCTCGCCACGTTTCTGCTTCCCTGGTCCGGGAAACTTTCGCTTGCGCCCTTCACTCGCTCGCCATTCCCTGTTTAAGCTCGCTCGCGGAAGGGCGCCGCGCGTTACATTGTTATCCCCGGTAGCGCAAGAACGCGGGCACCTCGATATCGTCCATGTTGACAGGCGAAACTTTGTCGACCGCGCTATCCAACTGGAACGCAGCGCTGCGCTGATTGTAGCGCGGGCTGCCGAAACCGGCCGCGAGCACCGTCACGCGCACTTTCCCGCTCATCGTCGGATCCACCGACGCCCCGAAGATGATTTGCGCATCCGAATCGACCGCGCGGCTGATCATCTCGGCGGCCTCGTTCACTTCGTACATCGCCATGTCGGTGCCGCCGGTGATGTTGAAGATTACCCCGCGCGCGCCTTCGATCGTGGTCTCGAGCAGTGGCGAGGCGATGGCTTTCTGCGCGGCATCCGCCGCGCGATGCTCGCCCGTGCCTTCGCCGATGCCCATCATGGCCGTGCCCGCATCGCTCATGATCGTCTTGACGTCGGCGAAATCCAGATTGATCAACCCCGGCTGCGTAATCAAATCGCTGATGCCTTGAATGCCTTGCCGCAGCACCTCGTCGGCAAAGGCGAACGCGTCGTTCAGCGGCGTGCGCTTTTCGATCACTTGCAAGATCCGCTCGTTCGGAATCGTGATCAGCGTATCGACCTTGCCTTCGAGCTCCGCAATGCCGCTCTCGGCCACTTGCATGCGCTTGCGCCCTTCGAAGGCAAAAGGCTTCGTTACCACCGCCACCGTCAGCGCGCCCGACTCGCGCGCGATCTCCGCAATGATCGGAGCCGCTCCGGTTCCCGTGCCGCCGCCCATCCCGGCCGTGATGAACACCAAGTCCGCGCCGTCGCAAATCATCGCGAGATCTTCGCGCGACTCGTCCGCTGCTTCGCGTCCTAGATTTGGATTCGCGCCCGCGCCGAGGCCGCGCGTCAAGCTGCCGCCGATCTGCACCGTGTTCTCGGTGAGCGAACTGCGCAAGGCTTGCACGTCGGAATTGATCGCAAAGAAATCCACGCCGTTTAGGCCAGCCTCGATCATTCGATTCACGGCGTTACAACCGCCGCCGCCGATGCCGATCACCTTGATCGTTGCCGCGTGTTCAGGAACGTAGCGCCGTACGTCTGCCATGTGTGCCTCCGGAAAAAGTGAGGATTGTTCGGACATCAAGACCACAACTCGCTAAACCAGCGACCGAGCTTCTGCATGAACCCATTGGTGCGTTTTCCGTAATGACCGTTGAGCGTGCCGCCGCCGTTTGGACCAAAGAGTACCAGGCCGATCGCGGTGGCATACTCCGGTTGTTTGAGCGTTTCGGTGAGACCGTTCACCGCCGTCGGCAAGCCGACGCGCACCGGAAGGCCGAACACCTCTTCCGCAAGCGGCTCGATGCCTTCCAGGCGCGCGCCTCCCCCCGTGAGTACGACTTCTCCCAAGATCAAATCACGCGGCACGTTCTCGACGATCTTGAGCTTTGCCATTCGGAACGTTTCGAGGACGCGCGGTACCACGATTTGCCGCAACTGCAGCGTGCTGATTTGGCGCGTGGTGCGGCCATCGAGCGTGCGTACGTCGAATTCCGTGACGGGATCTCCCTCGCGACTGCCCGCGCCGTGCGTGCGCTTGATGCGTTCCGCTTCGGCGGTCGTCGTTTTGAGGCCGAGCGAAATGTCGTTGGTGAGGATGTTGCCGCCGACGGGCACGGTCGAGGTGTAGATCACGCCGCCTCCGCTGTACACCGCGATATCGCTCGTTCCGCCGCCGATGTCGAGCAGTACCACGCCGACCTGCTTCTCTTCTTCCAGCAGCGTCGCGGCCGACGACGCAAGCGGCTCGAACACCAGTCCCGCCGCCTCTAAACCGGCGCGATGCACGCATTTCAGCACGTTCGTAATGAACGTCGTGCCGCCGGTAATGATGTGCGTGTCGACTTCCAGGCGTCCACCCGCCATGCCAACCGGATCGTCGACTCCGTCTTGTCCGTCGACGGTAAAGTAGCGCGGCAGCGCGTGAATGATTTGCCGGTCTGCCGGCAGATTGATGATTTTCGAGGCGTCGACCACGCGGCGTACATCGGCCGGCACGACCTCGCGATCTTCTCCCGACACCGCAACCACGCCGCGATTATTGGTGCTGCGAATGTGCTCGCCCGTGATGGCGACGTACGCATCGGAGATGTGCACGCCCGCCATGCGTTCGGCTTTTTCGACGGCCGCTTCGATCGATTTGATCGTCTCGTCGAGATCGGTCACGACGCCCTTGCGCATGCCAAGCGACGGAGCCTCACCGACGCCGATGATTTCGAGACCGCTCGGCCCTTCGGCGGCGACCACAGCGCACGTCTTGGTCGTTCCGATATCGAGCCCCGCAACGGTCTCGTGCTTCATCCGCAATGCCTCATCAAACCCTACATATTGGGCTTCTGCCCCGATATCCCTACTATTTGTGGGGTTGCTCGCCAGGTCGATCAGGCCGTATTGGCGGTCCGAAATTGGGGTCCTTGAGGATAAGCTGTGGGGCTGGTGTGCACGGCTGTGCAGAGTTGTGCGCGCGCTCGTCAAAGTGCGCAGCGTGGCAAGTTTGCACGACGTTGAGACCGCGATCTTCGAAAAAGAAGGCTTTCGCGTGCGGCTCGTGCCGTTCGAAGGACGCAAAGCTGCGCTCCCGCCGTACCGCTTCGATTATATGGCCTCGAACAAATGGAAGATCAGCGATTGGAAAAACGCGCGCCTGGCCGCCTACGTGCCGTTCATCAAAACGATCGAAGTCTTCCGCGGCGACGGCAGCACCGTAAAAAGCGATCTGCGCCTCGGCAATTTGCGCGACAGTTATTTCGACGCGTACTACGGCGAAGCCTGAGCGGCGTTCGTAGCGGCGAGCCGGTCGCCGATTTCTCCGACGATGTAGTGAATCAAGCCGCCGTGCCAACTGTAGATCTCCCAGTGGTCGCCGCAGGGCGGAATGTCGATCTCGGCGTCGCTGCCGAGTGTGGTCAGCTCTTGTTGCAGCAATCGTACCGGACGATCGAGATGGAAGGTGTCGTGCGCGCACACCATCACGTGCAGTTTTCCGCGCAACTTCGGCCCTAACTCGGGCCAGCGATCGCGCAGGATGCGAGAGATATCGTAATGATCTTCCCAGTATTCTGCGACATCGGGGTCGATGACGCCCGTTTTCCTGTCGAAGAGCGGCTGCGGTTGTCCGTCTGTTCCCGGCGGACTAAACACCCACTCGAACGACTTTAATTGCCGCCAGCCCCAATTCGGATCCTCGGCCAGCGCAGCCATCGTCCACGGCGCCTGGTTGATTCCGTAGTCGCGCCCCGCTGCGTCCCGATAAAAGTTGCCTGGAGGGCGCGCTGTTAAGTCGGGACCGGTGAAATCGTGGAAATCGACCGGGTCCGGCGAAATGGACCACGCGCCGCCGAACATCATCGGATAATTCACCTGCAACCACAGAGACGACCAGCCGCCCGACGAGTGTCCCGCCACAAACCTCGAATCGCCACTCGAGATGGCTCGAAAGCGCGCCTCCGTGATCGGGATGAATTCGTCCACAAGCGCTGCACCCCAGGGCCCGAAGCTCGCTGAGTCCGCATACTCGGGGTCCATGCCTCCAAAGCTTCCCTCCATCGACACGACGATCAATTCCACGTGCGATTCGCGCATGGCGCGTTGGAACTGGTTTCTCATCCCGGCGTCAAGTTCGAATGGCGCTTCAAACGCAGGCAACCAGTAGAGCGTTGGGTATTTCCGCGTCGGATCTTTATAATAGGAATCCGGCAAAAGAATCTGCGCGTGGATTGACATAGGGGCCTTGAAGAACTGCGTCAATACTTTGCTCTGCAGACTGACCAAGAAGATCTGCTTTTGCTCTTGGAAGGCTTGTTCGTCCGCTGCGATCGGCTGCGCCGAGACCACCAAGCAGAGCAATATCGCCAGCGTTCCAAGCAGACGACGCATGACGGGCCTCTTCGTTTTGGGTCGCGCCGGCACCCCGCAGGCTAAAACAGCGTCGGTTGCGGCGGCAGTTGTTCGATGCAGTCGGGCGCGTCGTAATCGGCGCGATTGACTTTCGGCGTGACCTCAACCGCGCGCAAGTCCGGCGGCGCAACGCCGTGCAACATCTCGAGCGCTTCCGGCGGCGGAACGACTCCCTCGCGAATCCACCGCTCGGTGTCGTCGGGGCCCAAGATTACCGGCATCCGATCGTGTACCGAAGCCGCGACGCCGCGCGCGTCGGTCGTGACGATCGCGCAGGTGCGGTCGGGGTACCACAACCCGGCGAACGCGAACGGCTCGCCGGAAGCCAGCGTGAAGTGCACGGGCTGCCGGCGGCCGCTGCCGGCGTACCATTCATAGAAGCCGTCCGCGAAGATCGCACAGCGCCGCGCCGCCACCGCCTCGCGAAACATCGGCCGCTGGTCGAGCGTCTCGATCCGTGCGTTAATGACGAGTGATGCGGCCGGGACGCCCCAGCGGAGCATGGCCGCCGTCCGCGTGCCGTCATTGGTCACCGCCAGCACGTCCGTCGTGGGCGCGATGTTATATCGCGCGGGCAGATCGTCGGTAAATCGGAATCGCGGAAAGGCCCCGGCGAGCCGTTCGACGCGCGCCAGCGAATAGCGTCCACACACCTTCCTTCAAACCGCGCGGCCGGTGCCGGGGCTGCACGGGGAACTCGGTAGCCCACAAGAAGGTTAACTCCCCGCATAGAAATGCCGATTTAGTGGCAGACATGGGGAACCGCAGAACCAGCTTAGAGCAGGGGCTCGCGTACGCGTTCGGGCTCGTGCTCCTCGTCGTTTTTGCCATGATTCCGGTCGCTTGGGTTGCGATGTCTGGAATCGTGGGCCAAGCCGCCAATTTACACGACACGATCGTGCGTGGTCAGCTCGCCTACATCAAAGTAGCCGAAGACGCCGACAGCCTGCAGGCTGCATCACTCGGCGCGGCCACCAACCCAGACCCCGCCAAGGCCGGAACGCAACTCGACGCCGCCAAGAACCTCGTGAAGCAATTCCCCGACGATGCGCGTGCCATGCGCGACATCTTCTGCCCGCTTCCGGCCGGTAAGAAGGCTGAAGACGTCGACGACCCTTGCACGTTCCGCAAAGACAAGATCGGCCCGCTCGCAAGTGCCTTCGGTAAGAGCGCGAGCGCATACGATTTCCAGTCGCTCTCCGCCGTGCAGTTCTTGGCGACGAACAAAAAGTCGGACGCGCTCAAGCAGATCAACGGCCCGATGAGCGACGCCTACGCACAGCAACGCAACGACGGACAAGCGATGCTCGATGCGCTCAAACTCGAATCCGACGCGAGCTGGCAAGCACTGCTCGCGCGCCGCACGTTCGGCCTTGCGGTCTTCGTCGTCGGCGCAATCGTCGCCGCGATCATCGCGCTGCTCGGCATGCAATTTTTCCGTCGCACGTTGCTGGGCGGAATCGGCAAGTGCGTTGAGAGTTTCGAAGCGATGGGCCGCGGCGATCTCACGGTCCGCATCGGATGGCACGGCACCGACCTGCTCGGCCGGCTCGCGCAGGGCGTCGACGAGCTGGCCAATCGCTTGAGCGGCATGATCGGCCAGATTCAGCGCGCCGCCGGCACGGTGCTCGGCGCATCGAGCGAAAACACCCGGCTCTCCGCCGAACTGAACGATCGCGTCAACGAAGAACTCACCGCCCTCGCGGAAGCGCTACGCTTTTCAACCGACGTTTCGAGTACTGCCGGCTCGATGGCGGAGAACGCCGAACATGTGGCGAGCCGCGTCTCCGACATCTCGAGCTCGGTGGCGCAGATGACTGCATCCATTCAAGAGATGGATCGAAATCTCGTCACGCTTGCCACCGTGGTCGAACAGGCGGTTGCAAATACTCAAGAGATGTCCGCGACGATCGTGCAAGTGGCGGGAAACGCCGATCGCGTTCGCGGCGAATCGTCACGTACGGATCAACAGGTCCGCGAGGGCCGGAACGAAGTCGCGGCTCTTTCCGCCGGCATGCGTTCCATTAGCGACACGGTCGCGGGCGTCGTTACCGAGATGCAAAATCTCGACACGGCATCGCGCCAGATCGGCGAGATTCTCGGGCTGATCGAAGAAATCGCCGACCAGACCAATCTTCTCGCGCTCAACGCCGCCATCGAAGCTGCGCGTGCCGGCGAGCACGGACGCGGTTTTGCGGTCGTTGCCGAAGAGGTGCGCAAACTCGCGGAGAATTCGGCGAGCTCGACCAAGCAAATCGGCGCACTCGTGAGCGACATTCAAAAACGCACGTCGGCCGTTTTGGAACGCGCGGCACGTGCGAACGGCCTGGTGCAGAGCAACGCCGCCTCGGCAACGACCGTGACTGAGATGATCGAGGCGATCTCGCATCGCGTCACCGAGATGGCGCAGCTCGTGAGCGAGATCACCATCGCGACGCAAGAACAGGCCCGCGCCTCGGAAGAGCTGGCCAAGGCCAGCGAACAGATGGGGGCGATGACCCAAGAGGCCGCCGCCACCATGCGCGAACAGGCGGTCACCTCGAATCAGATCCTTCAGAGCGTCTCCGAAATCGAGCAGCGCACGGGGCAAGTGGCCCGGGCCAGCATGGAGCAGCAGGCGGCCATCGACCAATTGGGCCTGCGGGTCCAGAAGACGACCGACCTGGGGGGCAAGAATTCCGAGGCCGTGGCCGGCATGCAGACGCTGAGCAGCGACGTCCAGCTTCAGGCCTCTTCCCTTGGGGAGCTGGTCGGGCAGTTCGAGCTCAATCACGACCCCCGCCACGGGGAAAAACGGCCTCGGGGTCTAGAAGACTCGGGGTCACTTGCGCTATCATCGTGACCTGACCGCGGGTATAAGAGACCGCAGATTCGCCCTTTCTTCTACTACTAACGGAGACCAATGCGTAACACGTTCGCTGCACTCGCGCTCGGCGTCGCTCTGGCGACACCGGCCACCGCACTCGCCGACCAAATGGTCGATGCCAGCCTCATTCCAGATGGGACCTACACCGTGAAAGTCGACCACGTGGTCGATCCGCAGCACATGGTCATCGTGATGCAAAACTCGGTCAAGACGACGGTCGAAGCAAACCGTCCCACCATGGACTTCACCAAGCTTCATCCCAACGACAACGTCAAGATGTCGCTCGGCAAGGGAAAAGTGCTCGTCTACCTCGCTCAATAGGATGTGACGGCGGAGCAGTCAATGCGCAAATCACTGGCAACTCTCGTCCTGGCAGGCGTCGTAGCGACGCCGGCGACGGCCTTTGCCGACAATAGCGTCGATGCAAGCCTCATTCCCGACGGGACGTACACGGTGAAAGTCGAGCGCGTGATCGATCCGCAGCACATGGTCATCGTCATGCAAAACTCCGTCAAGACGACGGTCGAAGCGAATCGCCCAACGATGGATTTCACCAAAATCAAGCCGAACGACAACGTGAAGATGTCGCTCGGCAAGGGCAAGGTTCTCGTCTTCATCGACCAAGGGCCCTAAGGTCCGTCTGACGCTCCGAAAGGCCGCCGTCTCCGTTCTGTTCGTGGGCGTTTGCTGCGCGCTCGGCGGCACCCGGAGTTTCGCCGACTCGTGCTCCGCGCCGTACGCGGCGCTCGACAAAGTGGAGAGCCTGCTCGAGCGGGGCGATGGCGCGTCGTATGCTCAAGCCGCGAAGCTGCTCCACTCCGCGCCGATTTTCATCGACGATGCCCACTGCAATCCTTCGCGCTATGCGATGCAGCGCGTCACGGTTTCGCTGCATTTACTCGAGGTCGGAGCGCACGACGGTAAACTCGACGCGCGCGCCGCCGACGCCGAGGCAAACAAAGTTTGGCAAGCGTTTGTGGAAGACGAACACCCCGCTCGCAACACGCCGCAATGGCAACAAGCAACGCAGTACCTTCAGCAACTTGACGCGGCCGGAAACACGGATAACGCCGAGGCTCATGCCCCAACGGGACCGAATTGCCCGCACCCCAATGTCCCGCCCGAGGTCGAGACGCTGGCAAAGATGGGTGCGGAATCGAATCAAGCTACCGATCGCGAAGGCAATCTCGATCTCGGAAAAGACGCCGATCTGAAGCCCGGGCGCATCCCTGCCGTCGCGACGGTGCACCTTTCGGAAACCGGCGAAGTGCTCGACGCCCAAGTGACGCAGAGCACCGGGCACGCCGGGTTCGATGCCGCCTTGTTGAAGGCCGCACGCGAAACGCGCTACTTCCCCGCGGTGGCGAACTGCAAGAACGTTCCCTCCGTCTTTCTTTACCGCGTCGTCTTGGTCGTGCTCAACGCCCAGACGATTCGCGTCGACGGGCCGTTCTAGCGAAAGACGATTACCGGCGTCTTCGGAGCTCGTAAATCCAGACGCGCGACGCGCCTGCCTTGCGCTTGCGTTTGCGAAAGAATCGGATCGATCAACGCGGCCTTTTCGCCGAGATTCTGGTCGTCGCCGAGCTGCACGGCAATCGCCGGAGGTAAGACGATCGATAAGTCCCCGAGCGAGTCGAACCGCAAGAGCTGCGGCTCCACGTGGTTCTCACGCAAGACGGCATAATCGTTTAAAAGTGCCCGCGATTTCGGATCGCTCAAGAAGGTGCCGGCGGAAACGTCCCGCGGTTCCACCGCGATCAAGACCGGAAGCGCACGCCGCCGCGTTTCCGTCTCGAGCACGCGTAAGTCCGCGTCGACCAACAACCGCGGCGCGCCGCTGGCCGCCACGATCGCGAATGGCTCTCGCTCGGTGATTTCGATTTCGGCCGTCGCCGGTAACCTGCGCCGGATCGCTACGCTTTTGACGTACGGAATCTCGCGAATGCGATTCGCCGCAGCGCCCATACTCTGGAGCCACAAATTCACGGCCGGATCGATGGCCGCTCGCTGCAACACTTCCTCGCGCGAGACGACGTTCGTTCCGGTCACGTCGATGCGCTTGACGCGAAACCCCTCCCACTGCGCCGCGTAGAACAGCCCGACGGCACCGCCGATGCCGGCGAGTACGATGGCAATCCAGAAAGGGCGCAACCGCAACAACGGATTGCGGCGCGCGCGCCGGCGGTTCACCGCAGGACGAAGCGCTCGAGGGCGTCGGCAACGCCGTCGTGAGCCACGTCGCCGACCGTCGCGCCGGCCACCGCCAAGAGCTCGGGCGGCGCGGAGCCCATCGCGACACCAAAACCCGACGCCTCCAAAAGCGGTGCGTCGTTCCAGCTATCGCCGATGGCGAGCACGCTTTCCATCTCGACGCCAAGCGTCGCGGCGACGAAGCGGAGTGCCTCACCTTTGTTCACGGCCGGGTTCAACACTTCGATGAATTGCGGATAGCTTCGCGTGATGTAGGCGCGGTCGCCGCAAATCTCGCGCACGCGCGGAATGTACGCGGCCGCCGCATCTTCGTGCGCGACGATAACGGCTTTGGTGGAGTCACTCCCGGCAAACCGCTCGCGAAGCGAGGGTACCACCACCGGACGATGGCGAGAGAGCGCAGCGTAGAGCTCCGCATATTCGTTATCGTGCTCGACGTAATATTCGTCGTTCGCATAGAGCTGCAAGTGGAGTCCGTCGCGCCCCACGTTCTCGATCAGGTCGAGCACGACCGCGTTTGCGAGTGGCGTCTCGCGGAGAACCTTCCCTGAGGTGGGGTCGAACACCGCCGCGCCTTGGTAGCAAATCAGCGGTGCCGTGATGTTCAGCTCGCGAGCGAACGGAAGCGTCGCGGAAAACATCCGGCCCGTCACCAGACAACCGGCGACACCACGTTCCTGCATGCGTGCGATGGCGTCCCGAACGCGCGGACGGATCACGAGGTCGCGATCGATCAGCGTGCCGTCGACGTCGAGAGCCACGAGTTTCACGGTGCCTTGCAGCGCCGGCGCGTTCACGCCGTCGCGGCTCCTTCACGAACGCCCGTCGGACCGAAGATCCGTTCGAGCTCGGCGCGCACGTTGTAACCCGCCGCGAGCCCGCGCGGCATGCGCTGGGCCGTTTCTCCCACGTGAATCACCACCGGCACCGCTCCCGGCCATTCATCCATCAACAGCGCCAGCCGATCGATCTGCTCGCGATTCTGAACGGTCAGATGGTAGCCGGCGGGTTCGCGCGGCTGCACGGGCCGCACGAAGGGGGTGACTTCGTTCACCGTGATCGACAGCTCGATCGGTGGCTCTTCGCCCGGCGTCGTTCCGGGCCGCTCCCGCAAGCGCAACCGTCCCTTCACGATCAAGATTTCGTCCTGAACGAATAGGGCTTGTATCTGCGGATACAGTTTTGAGAAAACCACGACTTCGACGTCACCGCTCATATCTTCGATGGTCGCGATGAGCATCTGCTGACCGGCCTTGGTTAGCGTGCGCCGCACGCTCGTCAGCATTCCTGCGACGCTTACCGCGTCGTCATCCGCTTTTTCGCGTAAGCTTTTGATCGGCGTCGCGCCGGCGCGCGCGAGCGCTTCCGCCACGTCCGCCAGAGGATGTCCGGAAATAAAAACGCCGAGTGTTTCCTTTTCCCACGCCAAGTGCTCCATCCGCGTAGGGGAAGGTAAATCGCGCAGCCGCGGCGTCAGCCCATGCAACGCTTCGGTGCTTTCGCCGAAAAGCGACGCTTGGCCGAAGAGCGCATCGCGCGACGCTTGCGCGGCGAGCTCGAGCGCCGTGTCGAGCGCGTCGAGAAGGGCGGCGCGGTTTCCGGGCAAACGGTCCAGCGCTCCGCTCTTGATCAGCGCTTCGAGCACGCGGCGATTTACGATCTTGACGTCGACGCGCTTCGCCAAGTCGAACAGATCCTTAAACGGCCCCTCCCGCTCGCGCGCATCGATGATTTGCCGTACCGCTCCCTCACCGATGCCCTTCACCGCCGCCAGGCCGAACCGAATCTTGTCGCCGACGACCGCAAAATCCACCAGCGACTCGTTGACGTCGGGCGGCAGCACGTCGATGCCGAGCTTGCGTGCTTCGTCGATGTATTCAACGAGTTTATCGGTCTTGTCTTTGACCGACGTCATCAGCGCAGCCAGATATTGTACGGGGCGATTCGCTTTCAAATACGCCGTTTGATAGGCGATCCAGGCGTACGCGGCGGCGTGCGATTTATTGAACCCATATCCGGCGAAGGGCTCGACAAACGCAAAAATCTCTTGTGCGAGGCGCTTCTCGACGCCGCTCTCAACCGCACCCGCAACGAATTTCTCTTTGTAAATAGGAATTTGATCTTTGAGCTTCTTCCCCATGACCTTGCGGAGCTCGTCCGCCTCGCTCATCGTGAACCCGGCGATTTCCCGCGCAATCTGCATGATCTGCTCTTGATACACGGGCAGCCCGTAGGTTTCGGAGAGAATCGGCTCGAGCTTGGGATGCAAGTGCTCGGGACGCGTGCGGCCGTGTTTGTTGCTGATAAAGCGCGGAATCCACTCCATCGGTCCGGGGCGGTACAGCGCGACGAGTGCGATGATGTCGTCGAAACTCGAAGGCCGTAACTCCGTGCTCACCCGCCGCATCCCCTCGGATTCGAGTTGAAAGACGCCCATCGTTTCTCCACGGCCGAGCATCTCGAGCGTGTGCGCGTCGTTGTCCGGAATCTTCGAGAGATCGAAAGTGGGATCGACGGTGCGCCGGATCTCATCCACGGCATTTTTCATCACCGTGAGATTGCGCAAGCCCAAGAAGTCCATCTTGAGCAAGCCGATTTTCTCGATCCATCCCATCGAATATTGGGTGTTGACCTCGTTTTCACCGAGCTTGATCAACGGTGCGTAGTCGACCAGCGGGCCGGCCGAGATGACGACGCCGGCGGCATGGGTGGAAGCGTGACGCGCCAGGCCTTCGATGGCCTTCGCCGTGTCGAGCAGCTTTCGAATCTCGGGCGAACCGCTGTAGAGAACTTTCAATTCGGGAATTTGCTCGAGCGCCGCCCCGATCGAGAGCCCCGTTGGGCCGCCCGGAATCAATTTCGCGACGCGGTCGACGTCGGCCAAGGGCACTCCGAGCGCGCGGCCTGCATCCCGCACGGCGGCGCGCGCCGCCATCGTCCCGAAGGTCACGATTTGTGCGACGCGCTCCGACCCGTACTTTTCGGTCACGTAGTCGATGACTTCGTCGCGACGCTCTACGCAGAAATCGGTATCGATATCCGGCATCGAGATCCGGTCCGGGTTCAGGAACCGCTCGAAGATGAGGTTGAATTTCAACGGATCGAGATCGGTAATGCGCAAGACGTAGCTGACGACGGAACCAACCGCGGATCCCCGCCCCGGCCCAACCGGAATGTCGCGATCGCGGGCAAATTTTATGAAATCCCAAACGATGAGAAAATACGACGCAAAGCCCATCTTGTTGATGATGCCCAGCTCGTATTCGAAACGCTCGCGCAGCGCCGTATCGTTCCGCGCACGTTCCGCCCCGTAACGTTCTACGAGTCCCGCTTCGCAGATTTCCCGAAGGTACGCTTCGGCCGTCATGGATTCGGCGCGTTCCGGCACCGGATAGGCCGGCAAGTGAAAGATTTTCTCTGGAAGTTGCATGTCGATACGCTTGGCGATTTCCACGGTGTTGTCGCACGCTTCCGGAATATCCGCGAAAAGCGCTCGCATTTCATCGCTCGACTTTACGTAGAATTCGTCGGAATAGAAGCGCATGCGGCTCGTGTCCGACACCGTCTTGCCGGTTCCGATGCACAACAGCACGTCGTGCGCCGGAGCGTCGGAGCGAAGCAGGTAATGCGAGTCGTTCGTGGCGACCAGCGGAATGTTCAGCTCGCGCGCGACCCGGATCAACCCGTCGTTGATGGCGGCTTCTTCCGGCATTCCGTGCCGCATGATCTCGATATAGAACCGGTCGCCGAAGATGTCGCGGTAGGTTTGAGCGGCGCTTTTTGCCTTTTCGTAGTCATTCTTGAGCAAGGGCGCCGATACCAGGCCCGACATACAACCGGAAAGCGCGATGAGCCCGTCGTGATGGCGCTCCAAGAGCTCGAGGTCGATCCGCGGCTTGTAGTAGTAGCCCTCCAGAAAGCCCTTGGAGATCAGAGACACGAGGTTCCGGTAACCCACCAGGTCGGCGGCCAGCAGCGTCACGTGGGCTTCGTCCCGGACCATCCGGTCGCGCCTCCCACGGGGGGCCAGGTACGCCTCGCAGCCGATGATGGGGGTCAAGCGGTGGTCCCGGGCGGCGTAGTAGAACTCCAGCGCCCCGAACATGACCCCGTGGTCGGTCAAGGCGACCGCCGGGGAGCCCTCCTCCGCCGAGCGCCGGCACAAACTTTCCACCCGGCAGGCCCCGTCCAGCAGCGAATACTCGCTATGAACGTGAAGATGCACGAAGGAACTCACCGGGCGATTCAACCCCTATTTCTATCGAAAAGCTTCGGGCAAGCGGTGGAGGGACGGCTAAAGTCACCGCGCGGATAACCGTTACAGTAAGCAGTAGGTTCGGACCTGTTCACGGTTCGAGCCACCTGCGCGTGCCGGGAGGTGCTGGCGAGCCCTGATGGTGGACCCTAGTCGCATGGAAACTCCGAGGCCCCATCTTGCGGCGGTCGAGAGTGACGGTGACCGTGCCGAACTCCTCGCTCAAATCGAGGAGCTGAGCAACCGACTCGTCCACGTCCAGATCGAACGAGACGAATACGCGCAGCGCAATTCGGAACTTTTCGTTTTACAGCAAGTCTTCTCGACGATCAACTCGACGCTCGACATCAACGACATCCTTTCCACGGTGTTGCGGGGCGTCTGCGAGGCGCTCAAATTCAACCGCGTCATCCTTTTCGACGTGATCGAGGGGGCGCTCATCCGCCGGATGGAAGGCGACATCAACGGGAATATCAGCGCGACGCCGGCCGATCGCGCCCGCGACTTCATCGAAGGTAGCGTCCTGCAAGCTCTTGCGGGCGGGACGGAACAGCTGGCCTTCGGCGATGCCTCGGAGCCGAACCCTCCGCTCGCCGATACGTCCGGTTCGTTCATCGCCGCACCGCTTCTCGCACGCGACGTGATTCGCGGCGTCCTGTATGTCGATCAGCCGCCCAAAGAACCGATCGACGAAAATCAAATCGGAGTGCTGCTCGAATTCGCCGCGCAAGCCGCAATTGCGGTGGAAAACGCGCGGCTTTACGAAGAGACGCGCCGCCTGCTCGAAGAGACGCAACGCCTCGCGCTGACCGATCCGCTGACGGGCATCGCAAACCGCCGCGCATTAAACGAGATGCTCGAACGCGAATTGCATACGGCCGAGCGCTACGACTCGCCCTTCTGCTTCGTCATTCTCGACATCGACAATTTCAAGCAAATCAACGACTCGGGCGGCCACAGCGCCGGCGATCAAGCGCTCAAGCGATTTGCCGATTGCTTGAGGCGCACTGCACGTAAAGGCGATATCGTGGCGCGGTACGCAGGCGATGAGTTCATCGTCGTCATGACGCAGACGGATCGCACCGCGGCGGAACACGGCGCGGAACGCATTCTGGGGGCCTTGCGCAAGGCGGGCATCCAATGCTCGATCGGCGCGGCGATGTTCCCCTACGACGGAACCGACGGGCAGGGACTCCTCTATGCGGCCGACGAGGCGCTCTACCGCGCCAAGGCCAGCGGAAAGAACCAATATCAGTTCTACAAGCGCAGCGCCAACCCGGAGGTCCCCGCCCCGTAAGGGCAGCCGCCTCGCTCTACTACTGAGGTAGTGGAGCCCCTCCAATTTTGGCGCTATAAAAAGAGAAACGCTTTCCCCGGAAAGGTCCACGTTGATAAAGCACGACGTCGTCGTCATCGGCGGCGGCTTGGCAGGTATGCGCGCCGCCGTAGAAGCGGCCGAGCGCGGCGCAGACGTCGCCATCGTCTCCAAAATGCATCCGGTACGCAGCCACTCCGGGGCGGCGCAGGGCGGCATCAACGCCGCACTTGGCAACCGCGAAGACGACAGCCCGGAAAACCACGCCTTCGATTGCGTCAAAGGCTCCGACTACCTCGGCGATCAGGACGCCGTCGAAGCGATGTGCGAAGACGCGCCGCGCCAGATCATCTGGCTCGAACATCGGGGTTGCATCTTCTCGCGTTTGCCCGACGGCCGGATCGCGCAGCGGCCCTTCGGCGGGGCCGGATCGGCACGCACGTGCTACTCGGCCGACGTAACCGGGCTCGTGATTTTGCACACGTTGTGGGAACAACTCGAGCGTTTCAACGTCAAAGTTTACGAAGAATTCTTTTGCACGGCGCTTTGCATCGAAGACGGCACCGGAACGGGCGTGGTCGCGTACAACATGCGCACGGGCGATCTCGAGTTGATTACCGCAAAGGCCACGATCTTTGCTACCGGCGGCGCTGGGCGGATGTACGCGAAGACGACGAACGGCTACGCGTCAACCGCCGACGGTCTAGGCATCGCCTATCGCGCCGGTATCCCGATCATGGACATGGAATTCGTGCAATTCCATCCCACCTCGCTCAAAGAGAACGGAGTCTTACTCTCGGAAGCAGCTCGCGGCGAAGGGGCCTATCTGCTGAATGCAGACGGCGAGCGCTTTATGTTCAAATATGCGCCGAACAAAGGTGAGCTCGCCTCACGCGACGTCGTCGCGCGCGCCGAGTGGACCGAGATCATGGAAGGCCGCGGCATCGATGGATGCGTGTTGCTCGATCTTCGCCATCTCGGACGCGAGAAAATTCTCGAACGTCTTCCGCAGATTCGCGAACTGGCGCTCGATGCGACGGGGAAAGATGCGATCGACACGCCTATCCCGATCCTTCCGGGTATGCACTACACCATGGGCGGAATCGAAACCGACAAATTCGGCGCCACGCGTGTGCCGGGTGTGTATGCAGCCGGGGAGACTGCCTGCGTCAGCGTGCACGGCGCCAATCGCTTGGGCGGCAATTCACTTCTCGAAACGATCGTGTTCGGAGCGCGCTCGGCACGGCACGCCATCGACTACATCAAAAAGGCCGGCGACGTGAAGCCATCGGAGCGCACGCTCCGCGCCGAACGCGAGCGCATCGACGGGCTTCTGTCGAAAACAACCGGCATTCGCGCCCCGCAGCTGCGCAAGGCAATGAATGCGACTATGTCGGAGAATTGCTTTATCTTCCGCAACGAAGCGCAGTTACGAAAAGCTGCCGAAGAGTTGCAGTCCGTTCGCGAGCAGTTCAAAGACGTCTACGTGATGGACAAATCGAGGACGTTCAATACGGATCTCATCGGAACGCTCGAAACGGATTTTCTCATCGATGCCGCTCAGTGCGTGGCCAACGGCGCGTTGCATCGCACCGAATCGCGTGGGGCTCAAGCGCGCACGGATTATCCGGATCGCGACGACGACAAATGGTTGGTGCACACGCTTGCGTGGAAAGACGGGAACAAACCCCGCCTCGACTACTCGCGAAAAGTGACGTTCACCAAGTGGCAGCCGACAGCGAGAACCTACTGAAAATCATGGCAAAGATCACACTCGATATTTTTCGCTACGACGAGCAAACCGACGAGGTTCCACACCGCGATCGCGTGACCGTGGACGTTCCCGAAACAACTACGGTGCTCGACGCGCTGGAAAATGCCAAAGCCGAAATCGACGGCTCCATAAGCTTCCGCCGCTCTTGTCGCTCGGCAATCTGCGGTTCGTGCTCGATGAATATCAACGGCGTCACAGGGCTCGCGTGCAAGACGCCCTGCAACACGGTGATGCGGTCCGATGGCTCGATCGCGATCGATCCCATGCCGAATTTCCAGCCCATGAAGGACCTCGTGGTCCACATGGATCCTTTTTGGGACAAGTACACGCGCCTCAAACCCTACCTTCAGCCATCCGATCCCGACGATTCGCACGAGACGGAGCGGCGCGTTAGCCCCGACGACATGAAAAAACTCGTCGACGTCGCCAACTGCGTGATGTGCGCCACGTGCTACGCGCTCTGCCCGGTAGTCAGCGTCGACCCCTCCTTTGCCGGCCCGGCCGCCATCGCATATGCCTACCGCTTCATCGAAGACGTGCGCGATGGGCAAACGAAGGAGCGCTTGGGCCAAATCAACGATGACTACTTGTGGCTCTGCGCGCACTGTTATGCGTGTTCGTACTGTCCGAAGCACGTTGAGCCGCACGAGCGCATCATCAACGTCAAGCAGCGGACGATTCGCGAACGGGTCGACCTGGATACACCGGGGCCGCGTCACGCATTGGTCGTCAACAAAACGATCAAGCAAACCGGCATGCTGGCGGAGACCGAAGTGATTCAGGGCACCGTCGGACGATTCAATATCAAGGGTCTGCTGAAGGTCGCGCCGCTGGGACTGCGGATGGCTTCGCGCGGAAAGCTTCCACCCGTATTTTTGAAACCGATCCCGAAGGTCGACGAAGTTCGCACGATTTTCGAAGCGTTGGAGGTTCCGACACTTTCATGAGCAGCACGCTACTCCCCGAAGACAAGCCTCGCGACGCACACAAGAAGTCGAAGTCCGCGCAGACGAAGCGGTACGGCTTCTTTCCCGGATGCGTAGCCAAAGAGTCGTGCAAGGAGTTATTCAACTCCACCATGCTCTTAGCCGACAAACTCGGGATCGAACTGATCGAGCTGACCGCCGCCTCGTGTTGCGGCGCCTCAGTGGTGAACGATACGAATCGCGACATCGGACGAGTGTTGAATGCCCGCACGTACGCCCAAGCGGAAGCGCTCGGACTCGACGATGTAATCACGATTTGTTCGACGTGTACCGGACACATGCGCCTGGCCAACAAAGAGCTTCTCGAATCAGAAGAGCGGATGTCCCAAGCGAATCAGATCTTGGGCAAATTCGGGGCGCGTTATGACGGCGGCGTGATCGTCCGCCATCTGCTTTGGTTGCTCATAGACGATATCGGACTCGATCGCCTCAAGGCGATGGTCGTGCGTCCCCTCAATGGTTTGCGCGTGGCGCCGTTCTACGGTTGCCACATCATCCGTCCCGAATCGGTCAACGGCTGGGAATCGGCGCGCAACCCGCACTCGCTCGAAGACGTGATTGCGGCGATCGGCGGAGAAGCCGTGGACTATGCCGGCAAGACCCGATGCTGCGGTTTTCACATTCAGCTCGAGAAAGCCGGAACCGCGCCTGCGATGGTCGGACAGAACATGCGCATCGCCAAAGACAAGGGCGCCGAAGCGGTGCTCACACCGTGCCCGCTCTGCCACCTTGCGCTCGACGGCTACCAGCAAGATGCCGCCGCGCGCTGGGGCCGCACCGATCTTCCGGTCTTTCACCTGCCGCAGCTCGTGGCGCTGGCGCTCGGCATTCCGGCGAACAAGCTCGGCCTGAACAAGCACCTGATCGACCCCCGCGTCGTGCTCACGGAGCGTGAGCTGATCGCCTAGGGCTTGACGGCGGCCCGGGCGCGTGGCAACAATAGCGGTACACCGCCCGCCCGGAGGATGCGCGATCATGCCGAGTCTCGTCGGGGAGAAAATCTACTCGCTGCGCCAAACGGAGCAGGCGATCCGGGCGCTCCGCGATCGTATCGGCCTACCTCCTGCGCGCTATACCACCGAAGAGATGCTCGCAATGCTTCGCGACGAGATCGCGCAGTTGCGCGCACGCGGCGATTCCGACGAACACATTGCAAAAATCATCGGCCTCGCAACCAGCACGCACATCGAAGCTGCCTGCGTTTCTGCCATAGTTTAGCGTTCGGGCATTTCACCGCCGCGCCACTTGTCGCTGCATTCTTAAAAGGAGCTCCGGCCTAGCCTCCGCGCCCCCCACTTCGTGGGGCCCCCTTTCCGGTGGCGCCGACACCTGATTGACAAGCAACAGACTCCCCGAGGGGCGCTGACACGTGATGGTCGGGCTACTCCTCCTCCTTGCGAAAGATTGCTTTCAGCCGTTTGCGGTCGTAGAGCTTTTTCGAGCGATGGGCGCCGGCGGCGCGCAAATTTTCGGGGGGGCCGAGGCGCGGGACGATCGCGATCTTCTTTCGCTTCTTTTTCACTGCTTCGCCGCGTCGAGCCACGCTCGGACGCGATCGACCGGCAAACCGTACACCGTCAAACCGTTGCCGCTCATCGTCTTGGCGGAAAACAATGCGTCATAGATCGCGGCCTGCGTCGCTTCGACGGCAGCCAGGTAGAGCGTGTTGATGGTGTCCTCATCGTCGACGAACGCAACCTTCGGGGCACGGACGTCGAAATCCGCGACGCGCGTGTACACGTACGTCGTGCTGAAAGCGAGAAACAGATCGCCGCTGCCGGAATGCGAGATCAAGCCGGTCCGCGCCATGCCGAGCTCGGCACGTTTTGCCAAGGCGTGCAGCTGAAGCGACGAGAGCGGCGCATCCGTGGCGACCAGCACGATGATGCTGCCGTCGGCAGCCCGTCCTCCAAGACGAATTCCCGCGGTGCGTTTCGGATAGACCGGCTGGTATTCGTTCTTCAAACGTTCGCCGACCGGAACGCCGTAAACGTTCAGCAAACGGTGCGAGCCGTCGGTGTTGTCGTTCACGAGCACGCCGACCGTATACCCGTGCATCGACGCCGGGAGAACTCTCGACGCCGAGCCGATTCCCGCCTTGAAACCAAACGCCCGCATCCCGGTGCCCGCTCCGACGCTGCCGCGCGCGAATTGCCCGGTTTGAGTGCGATCCAGGAGTCCCATCACGTCGTTCGGCGTCACCGAACGAAGCCGCTCGTCGGTGAGTCCCTGATCGTCGCATTCGGCAACGACGGGAAGCGGAACGTCGTCCGTCAGGCCGATGCGCGGGTACCGTCGCAACATCCATCCCACCACACCGTCGTACGCGCGTCCAATATCGAGCGTGTCGGTCAACACGACCGGCGCTTCGAGATGCCCGGATTCGTTGACCCATTGGGTGTTCGTCATCGCGCCGTGCCGTTCAGCGTTTCGGCCGCGGCCGAAACCATGTGATTCCACGGATCGTTGTTGGAGGCTACGGCGGTTGCTCCAGTGCGCACGGAGGCACCTTCGATTTTCGTCAAATGCGCGACGCGGACGCCCGCCACGTCGGTGATGCCGTCGAGCGGTCCGCTGGGCAAGATGCCGAAATGCGGAACAACGGGCGCGGCCGAAACCGCTGCGCCGCCGAGCGGAAGCAGCGCGAGTGCGAAAACGAGCGCTCTCATGGGAAGCCTAGTCGGCGATGATCACACCATTACCCTCTATGAGCACGAGGATGCTGGTGCGGAATTCCTCCAAGTGACGGCCGCTCAAGTTGCGTCTCTTGCTTCGTACGGTCAAGCGATAGTACGGAACGCCCTTGCGCATGGTGTAGCCGTCAAATTTATATTCGGTGAGCGGCAGAATGTCGGCTTGTGGACGATCGAGACGTTCGCGCTTGATCAGCGCGTCCGAAATTTGATCCTGTACGCGCTTTGGGACCAGCATGTCGCGCTGTTTTGCAGTGAGGATCGTGCCGCTCGCCGGACTGCCGATTCCCATCGCCAGACTGAGAGCATTCATCATGTTTTCCCAGTCGTTGTCCGCGATTTTGATGAGCTTGAGCCCGTAGCGAAAGCAATCTTGCTCTTTGTATTTGATCGTGTCGTTCCATTTGACCGCTCCGGTGATGGGAACCGGGTGCTCGTCGATCAGCGCAACGACTTGAACTTCGTGCAGTTCGGCCGGGATCGGCTGCTGCGTCAGAAGACACAACCCTCCGCCCCCGATGTCGAGCCCAACGGCCGGAAAGCGCGCTTCGGCGGTCGGCCAGTAGACGGCCTGAAATGGCTTGGTGCGCCGCGGATAACGGCGGCGGTCGTCCCATGATACCTGAGCGGCCGCCGGTGAAGCCGCAGCACTTGGGGCGGGCTTTGACACCTGCTCCTTTTTATCGCCTGCCGCGAGACGGGCCTGCCGAGGAGTCCCCCGCTTTCTGGGGGTTTTTCCACGTGCAGGCGCGCCGTTTGAGTGCCGCTAAGAGAGGCACTTCATGTTTTCCGGGGGTTTCGGCGATTCTCACCCTGCCTGATGCGATCAAAGCGACCCGCATCCATGCCAACCTCTCGGTGCCCGAGCTCTACGAATACGCGATCCGGCGCGGCGAAGCGATCGTGGGCGCCGATGGGCAGCTCATCGTCGACACCTCACCGCACACCGGACGTTCACCGAACGACAAATTCTTCGTCAAGGAACCTTCGAGCGAATCGCACATCGATTGGGGGAAGACGAACAAACCGTTCGACGCGCACCGCTTCGACGAGCTCTTCGCACGCGTCGCCGCCTATCTCTCCGAACGCGAGATCTTTTCCTTAGATTGTTACCTCGGAGCGGACGAACGCTATCGGCTCCCGGTACGGGTCATCACTGAACTAGCCTGGCACAGTCTGTTTGCTCGCGACCTCTTCATCGTTCCGGAGACCGCGCCGAAGGATTTCTCGCCGGAATTCACGGTCGTCGACGCCGCGTTTTTCGAAGCCGATCCTCAGCGGGACGGCACGAACTCCTCCACGTTTATCCTCGTCAACTTTGCGAAACGGATGATTCTCATCGGCGGCACGCGATACGCAGGCGAAATCAAGAAGTCCGTGTTCACCATCATGAACTATCTCTTGCCGCTCCGCGACGTACTTTCGATGCACTGCTCGGCAAACGTGGGCGTCGACGGCGACGTGGCGATCTTTTTCGGGCTGTCGGGCACCGGAAAAACCACGCTGTCTGCCGATCCGGCGCGGCCGCTCATCGGCGACGACGAACACGGCTGGTCGGCAGACGGGATATTCAATTTCGAGGGCGGCTGTTATGCGAAAGTCATACGCCTCTCACAAGTCGCCGAACCCGAAATCTGGGAAGCGATCCACCGCTTCGGAACGGTGCTCGAGAATGTCGAGTACGACCCCGCGACCCGGACGCTCGACCTCGACTCGCAGGCGAAAACCGAGAACACGCGCGCGGCATATCCCATCGAATTCATTCCGAACGTCGTCGGTGGATCGAAGGGCGGCCATCCGAAGAACATCGTCATGCTCACCGCCGATGCTTTCGGAGTGCTGCCTCCGGTGGCAAAGCTGAGTCGGGAACAAGCGATGTACCACTTCCTCTCGGGTTACACCGCGAAAGTCGCCGGAACCGAGCGCGGGATAACCGAACCGCAGGCGACCTTTTCCACGTGTTTCGGCGCTCCGTTCATGGTCCATCATCCGACGGTGTATGCGCGCCTCCTCGGCCAAAACATCGAAAAACACGATGTCGGATGCTGGCTGGTCAATACGGGCTGGACGGGTGGACCCTATGGGGTCGGCAGCCGAATGTCGATCGCGCATACCCGCGCCATGATTTACGCCATTCTCGACGGCAGCCTCAAGAGCGCCGAATTCGAGCGAGAGCCCTTCTTTGGGCTCGACATTCCGCTGCGGATGCATGACGTCCCGAGCGACGTACTCAATCCGCGCAACGCCTGGAAAGATCGGGCCGCATACGACGCGCAAGCGCGCAAACTTGCGGGTCTCTTTGCCGACAACTTCAAGCAATTCGAGGCCCTGGCCTCACCTGCAGTCCGCGCCGCGGCGATCAAACCGCCGGCTTAATCGAATTCACAGCGAATTCTCATCGGATTTTCAGCGGCCTATCGCGTAACGCAGCGTTATGCTGGGGATATGAAACGCTTTTACCCCGTGCTTTTCCCCGCGCTTATCGCCGCTATTGCGGGCCCTGCGTCCGCGCAAAATGCAGTTCCGCAAAGCGTGCAGTCGGCGCCTCGCGCCGCGCACCGCGGGTTGCCCGCGCGCTTTCGCAATCTGAATCTCAGCGATCAACAGAGACAGCAGATTTCTCAGCTCCTCTCGCAGTACCGTCAGACGCACCCTCGCGGCAGCACCCCGGATCCGCAGGGCCGCCGCGCGCTTCGCGCACAGATTCGCAATCTTTTGACGCCCGATCAGCAGGCGCAGCTGAAGGCGAGCGTCGCGCAAACCGCTCGCAGGGGCGGTGGAATGCACATGCTGCAGCAGCTCAATCTCAGCGATCAACAGCGCTCGCAAATCCGGCAGCTCATGCAAACGTACCGTCAGTCACACCCCGCCGGCAGCCCGCCGGACCCGCAAGCCCGTCAGCAATTGCGCGAGCAGATTCGCAGCATTCTCACTCCCGAACAGCAGCAAGAACTTCAGCAGCTCCGGCAGCAGCGGCGCCAGACACCTCAGGGTCAGCCGCAGCAGCAGGAAGCGCCCGCACCGCAACCGCCGCCGCAACCCGAGTCTTCAGCGCAACCGGATAACGCCTGAGCGATCGAAGTCCAGTGACACGTCGGCGAGCGCACGTACCGAACGCACGACGCCGTCCGTTTCGTCGTTGCCGAACGGAGCGATCGCGACGACGTCCATTCCCGCGCCGATAGCCGCCCGCACGCCGCTGCGCGTGTCTTCAAACGCCAGGCACCGTGCGGGCTCGACGCGTAAGCGGCGCGCGCCCTCTAAGTAACCATCCGGTGCAGGCTTGCCGTGGCGGACGTCTTCTGCTGCGATGAGGACCGCGGGGGTCGCCAATCCCGCATGCGCGAGCAACGCGCTTGCAAGGCCGCGGCCGCACGACGTCACGATTCCCCAACGCCCCGGCGGCATTGCAGCGAGCAGCGGCACGGCACCCTCGATCGCATTGCCTCGCTCATCGACGAGCGTCCCAAAGAGGTCGAACAAGACCGCAGCGTAGCTCCCATCCACGAGTATGGTATTTCACGCCGTTCGCATAAGAAACCGGCATGAACGAAGAGCGGCTCGCCATTCTCGTCGGCGGCGGACCGGCCCCGGGCATCAATGGCGTCATCGCATCCGCCACGATCGAAGCCGTCAACAACGGCCTACGGGTTACGGGCATCTACGACGGTTACTATCACCTGGCAGCCGGAGACACGTCGCACACGATCGAGTTGGGCATCGACGACGTTTCGCGCATTCATTTTACCGGCGGATCGATATTGCGGACGTCACGGACCAATCCGGCCAAAGATGAAGCGACCTTGCAGCGCTGCATCAACGCGTTGATGCTCATGGGCGTCCGGTACCTCGTTGCGATCGGGGGCGACGACACGACCT
>JAFAIW010000276.1 GCA_019236495.1 Vulcanimicrobiota bacterium
TTCGCCGCGCGACACCGGTACGGGCCTGAACCTCGCGGGCATTTCATTGCTTCCGGCGACGGCGTCCGTGTTTTCTACCGACGTCGTCGAGCTGTCCGGAATCGGATCGGACGTCGCGAACAACATTGCGGATATCAGTCAAACGAACCTGAATTTCACTTCGTCGGCCGGCGCTCAGATCGTCGTCGAGCCGGGAACGTCCACCGCATTTTACGTTCCTCCACAACCGCCGCCGGGCGGAAGCATCACGGACACCGTTACGCTCACCGTCAGCGTACCTGGGGCGGCGAGCGTTTCGTTCACTGCAAGCAACCGCATCGTGACGCTCGACGCGGGGCTCGCGACCGCGGTGAGCGGCACAATTACCGATGCGAACAACAATCCACTTCCATTTGCCCTGGGGTTATTTGCCCAGGCCGGTCTGCCGCACGTTTTCGCGCCAAACTATTGGCTCGCGCCCGCGGATGCAAACGGGAATTTCAATGCGAACCTGCCCTCGAATTCAAAATTTTCGATCGCATTGGGCGTTACCGCCACATCGTCGCCGACGGGCGCTTACGGTCTCTTCGTGGGAACGCTGCAAAGCGGCTCCTCGACCTACATTTCGCCGGGTTCGAATAGCGATTCGTTCAATCTCATCTTGCCTTCACCCGCGACGAACTTTACCGACATTCCCCCCGAGTTGCAAGCCGCCGCGCTGCCGCCGTTCGTCGCGCAAATTCGCAACGCGTGGTACGCCACCGTGGATGCCGTCTCGCAGCGCGTCTTTGAGGCCGATTCCGGCATTCAACCGTTGCTTGCCGCGGTTCCGGCAACGTTCCCCTCGCCGAGCACCCCGGCGGCGATCGCGAGCGGGCAATTTGCCGGATGGTGCTACCAGTGGGAGATGCTGAACGGTCAGCCGACGCTAGCGGTCGTCGAAAACCACGATGCAACGTGCACTTCTCCGGGGAACGACGGCTTCACCGTCACGCCGCAAGGCGCCGGTCAGTTCCAATACTTTCGCTTTGCGTCGAACACCGTATATTCGATCGCGTCGCCACTTGATGTGGTGAGCAACTCCTACCTGATCGAAGGGGGAACGTGGGCCCAGACCGCCACCACTTCCGGCGGCCAAATTCAAAGCGATTCAGCCACCGTTACTACCGGGATCTACGATGCGGGAAATCAAACCTTTGGCGCGCCGCTATATTCCGAAACGCTGCAATACACGTACTCGCTTTCCGGGGGGTTGGCGTCCATCCAATTTTCCGCCGATACGCTCACGAGTCCGGACACGGGGAATCCGTACAGCGTGCTGAGCTTTACCAAGACGCAAACCCAGCCGCTCGGCGCCTCCGGGTGTCAAAACGGTTCGGCCACGCAGTGCTATTCCATCAACGGCTCGATCACCAACTACTTCTACAGCAGCGACGGCAACTATACGCAAACGTATTCGACCTCGGGAGCACTCAACGGCGATGGCTCGGAGTCACTGACGTACGCGAGTCAAAACCCGGGCGACAATACGCAGGTCGTTATTCCCGTAGCTGCAAACGCTTCGCAAATCGGGGGCGCGTGCTTGGTGTGCGGACCGCAGGGCGGGCCCGGTGCCGGCACCGTCTTCGACGTCGACGGTGTAACGCCGATCGCAACCTTTACGGTGACCAACGCGCGGCTCGTAAGCGTCGCCATCTTGGACACGTCGCCGGGCAGTCCGACATACGGACAGCAGATCGACTCACTCGGGTTTATCCTCTAAGGCCCCCTTCCGGCATAGCCAAAATAGCTATGCGGATCCTCAGGCGTGTAACGCGCGCGCGAACGGCGCGGACCTAAAGTCGGGATGAAGCTCAAAAGCTTACATCACTGACGTTTAGGAGTTCAATCATGACACCTCGCACTTTTGGATCCGCTTTGGGCGCCCTCGCCCTCGGGATCTTCATTACCGCTTGCGGCGGGGGCGGCGGATCAGCGCTTCCCACCGTCAACCACGGCGGCGGTGGACCCATACCCAATGACAATAGCCTGACGACGTTTTCCGTGTATACCGGCAAGGCCGGAACGCAAAATGCCGTCGACGTCCAGCCCTTCGGACAACCGTCGACGCTGACCGGCGCGACGCTCGCAACGTCCGGCGCTTACGTCGTTTACCCCGATAATTCGGTGCAACAAGTCGACGCAATGGGCAATTTCGACGCGTCCAAATCGACGTGGGCGATGTCCAACGTTAACATTTTGGCGGCGAATCCCGCGAACGAGCCGACGGTCAACGTGTTCGTCAGTTCTTCAGTGGGCGCGCAGCCGGAATCGATCTCCGTGGTTGCATACGCACCAGGCGGCCCGCTGGTCCTCGCGGACGATATGGTGGATACGCAGGACGCGGTCACCGGGTCGTCCGCCGATCTCGCGCACGTTACCGTCTTCCCGGCGGCCGATTCCGTCCAAGACAATCGCACCAAGATGTTTCACGTCGCCGGACGCGACTCGAACGGCACGACCGTCGTTTTGAACCGCGCCCCGGTAACGTGGAGCGTTACTCGCGCGAACGGTTGCGGCAGCGCCGCAGGTTCGATACGAGTTGTCTCCGGCGATAAGTCGACGGCGCTCTACGTCCCGCCCGCGCACGGCTCCGTCAGCGGCAACTGCCCGGATATCGTCGTGGCCTCCGTCGCCGACGGAAGCTCGACGCTGTCATCCTCGGCGGCCGCGTTCTTCTACGATCCGGCAACGATGGCGAATCTCGCCGGAACGCTGAAGACCTCCGCCGGTCAGCCGGCGGCGAATGCCGTCATCAATCTCTACGGCGGCGGCCCGGAGATCGCTCACGGTTCGCTGCTGGCGCAAACCGACGCGAACGGCAAGTTCTCGCAGTTGATCCCGACGAACCGGACGCTCGAACCGATTGCTGCGGCGCTCAGCGCCGACAAATCGAAGGCGTCGTATGTCGCCGTCAACCCGGCTTCGCTCAATCCGCTCGGCATGAGCGCGGCCCAGCTTGCGGCGCAAGCATGGTCGATGACGGGTGCGCCGGCCTCGATCGCTCCGCCGCCGCAACCGCCGTACGAAGACCTCGTTCGCGATGCATCCTATTGGGGCAACATCGCGCGCGAATCGTTTCCGTTCGGCGCGCCGAATGCCAGCGGTTCGTTCAACGCCGGATCGATCGAAGCGATTCTCTCGGCTCCGGCGAAGAACGCTTCCGGTTCCGTCACGAGCGGTCCGTTTGCAGGTTACCACTTCGCGTGGGATGCAAGCGGCACGATCGCGACCTTCACGCAACCGGTTTCCTCGAATGCGCAAGTGCTCGCCGTAACGATCAAGGCAGCAAAAGTAAACGGCGTCGCCTGTGCGGCGAGCGCCGCCTGCTTCAGCTACACGGAAAAAGTGGGCACGAGCCTCTTAGCAGACGGAACGTGGTCGCAGAGCAACAAGGCCGGAAAGTTCAACGTTACGATGGTGCGCAACGAGTACAACGCGTCCCATCAAACAGCCGGGAAGTTCCTGTACTCCGAACTCCTCACTATCGTCCAAACCGACGGATCGCAAACCATGAGCCTTTCGGACGCCAAGGTCAATTCGGCGAACAAACCGCTCGGCTCGCTCTCGGCAAGCCGGACGGCCGGCGTGGGAGGCGTGCTCTATACCTACTCCGGCACAGCGCATGCGCTCTCGTACAAATCCGACGGTTCAACGATAGCAGTCGACTATACCATCGAGAACGGTGTCGACAAAGCCGACTATAGCGGTTCCTTCGGGTTCGTCATCAGCGACTCGCCCGTGGCTTCGGACAAGGGTGACGCTTGCAACATGTCGATCAACGCCCCCGCGAACGCGAACAGCAGCCAAGGCACGATCGATGGAGTTCGTCTCAGCGGTCTGGTCAGCGGTCACGCTGCGTCGTTCACCATCGCGCAAAGCGGCCTGGTGTCGCTGATCAAAGACGCGTCCCTCGGTGGCGGGACGGAGACGTTCCACCTCTGATCGACGTGGCGTCGAACGAGAAAGCGGCGCCGCTACGGCGGCGCCGCTTCCTTGCTTTCCCCGCAAGATCACAGCAGAGATATCGTTTCCTTCTCGCGGGGTCGGGACTCGATTGAGGCGACGAGCGCATCGGCGAGCAGTTCGCAAATCGGATCGCCGGTTTCTTCGATCCGGCCTTCGTCGGCGAGTTTGGCCTTTTCGGGATCGATCGGCAGGCGCGCCAAGACGGGTGCTTGCGCGAGCTCCGCAACGCGATCCGCGAACGACGGTCCGAAGACGTCGTACCGTTTCCCCGTGTCGGGTGCGACGAAATACGACATGTTCTCGACCACCCCCAAAATGGATTTGTCGAGTTGATGCACGAGATTTGCCGCTTTGCGCACGATCATCGTGGCGAGCGCTTGCGGCATCGTCACGAGCACCACGCCGTCGATACGCATCGATTGCAGAACCGTCAGCGGCGCGTCGGACGTTCCGGGCGGCAAGTCGATCAGCAAGTAATCGAGATCGCTCCACTGCACCTGTTCGTAGAATTGCCGGATGACGCCCGAGACGATCGGGCCGCGCCACACCATCGCGGTGTCTTCTTTGTCGGTGAGCAGGTTCGTGCTGACGACCTCGATCGCGGAGCGCGTTACTTCCGGAATCATCAACGCACGCGGCTGTCCTTGCGGATTCGGCGGAGCGTTCGGATCGGGAGCGATCGCCAGGGGCGTGTGCAAGCCGAAGAGTTTCGGGATCGACGGGCCGGTGATGTCGCCATCCAAAATCCCGACGCGAAAGTGACGGCGTCGCAGCCCGACCGCTAAGAGCGCCGTCACGAGCGACTTTCCGACGCCGCCTTTGCCCGACATCACCGGAACGACGTGCTTGAACCGGGCCCGTTCGTCGAACGGTCCCGGGGCTTTGCGCAACGGTTTGCGGTCTTCGTTACTGATGGTTGGAACGCGCCCGGCCAAACGAGCTTGCACGAGGGCCGCGACGATCGGTTCAACGCGCAGGCCGTGCGCGGCGGCGCCCTGCTCGATCGTCTCGTATTTGTTCACGCCGCAGCCCGCGCAATGCAATCCGAATTGGGTCAAGACGTCCTCGGCGATCGGCAGCGCGCCCACGAGTTCGCGGATGTTGGTTTTCGGCGTGATTTCGAGCGGCATGACGTTCCTTTCGGCCTTTTGGGTGAGAACCCGTGCGGAGCAGGGCGGCGCTTCGTTCGGCGAAAACGACGCGACCGAGGAAACGATGCACGACACGACGCTCGCTGGAGGCTGCGATTCGCCTGTTCGAGCCGGAAAAGCGGTAGGCGGGACCCCGTTCGTGCAGACGCGCGGTTCCGGGGCATACGCCTACGACGAAGCCGGCGCGCGGTTCGTCGACTACGTGATGGCCTACGGGCCGTTGCTCTTCGGCCACGCCCATCCGGCGTTTTCGAGCGGGCTCGACACGCTCGCGCGCACGGGGACGCTCTTTGGGTCCACGCACGGCGAAGAAGTTCGCCTGGCAGAGCGCATTCGCGCGCACGTGCCTTCGATGGAACGCATTCGCTTCACGACCACCGGCACCGAAGCGGTGATGAGCGCGGTTCGCGTGGCACGCGCGTATACGCGTCGTCCGCTGGTCTTACGGTTCGGCGGAAACTACCACGGTCACTCGGATCTGGCACTCCTCGGCGCCGGCGCGTCGGCGGAAACGGCCGACGCGCTCGCGGGCGGCATTCCCGCCGCAGCGTCCGCGGACATTGCGCTCGCGCGCTACAACGACCTCTCGTCGGTCGATGCGGTTCTCTCCAGCCGCGAACGCCAGCTCGCCGCAATTCTCGTCGAGCCGATCGTCGGTAATATGGGGCTGGTGCTTCCGGAACCCGGTTTCTTAGAAGGTCTTGCGGAACGCGCGCGCCGCTACGGCGCGCTCGTGATATTCGACGAAGTGATCAGCTGGCTACGCTTGGGTCTTGGCGGTGCGCAGGCGCGCGTCGGCATCGTACCCGATTTGACGACGGTGGGCAAAATTCTCGGCGGCGGTTTTCCGATCGCCGCGTTCGGCGGCAATGCCGAGGTGATGCGGGTGCTGGCGCCGCATGGAAGCGTGTTTACCGGCGGCACCCACGCCGGTAATCCGTTTTGCGTCGCGATGGCGCATCGGACGCTGGATTTGTTGGAAGAACGGCCGGACTTCTACGTTCAAATGAACGCGATCGCAGAGCGTTTGGCGGAAGGGTTGCGCGCAATGTTTCGCGATCTGCAGCTGCCGTATGTGGTGCTGCAACTGGAGAGCATCGTCGACTTCAAGTTCCGCAGCGGAAGGGTCCGCAACTACGACGACGCACGTGCTTCCGACGCACGCCTTTTCGCGCGGTACTATCACGAAATGCGCGCGCGAAAGATTCTCCTGCCGCCCTCGCAAAATGAGGTGATGTTCGTTTCGACGGCGCATACCGAAGCAGACGTCGACGAAACGCTCGCCGCCGCGCGCGAAGCGCTAGAACGTGTGACAGAGACTGTCGGAGAGGCCGGGCGTACCCTTCGGACGGGCTAGCGCCGGATAGACCGCCACGCTCCGGCGGCCTTGCGCGTCGACGCTGCGGACTGCCAGCAGTGCGTGGTCCTTATCGACCCGCAAGAAGACGTGGCTTTGCGTTCCGACCGGCACGACGTGCTCCCAGTCCGCCGCGGTCGTGGGCCGCCACAGCACTTCGTAACTCCGTCCCGCGCTCGCGTTCCACCGTAATTCGCTGCCGAAACAGAAGCCGTTGGCATTCATTTGCACGCTCTGGGGCGGATCCGGCGAGTCGGCGAGCGAGGCCAACGCCGCGACGTTCACTTGCGTGACGCGCGCCAAGTAGGCGAAGTCCTCGAATTGCGGCAGGTCGCCATACTGCACGCCGTGTTCCACACGCACGTCTTGATGTTGGTGGTTGTAATCTTCGTACGGCTCGACGAAGCGCACCCCCGGATATCCGAGATCAGTAAACGACTGTTGGTCGCCTCCGCGACCGAAGCGATCCTCCATGAAGACCAGCTCGACGTGCATCTGCGGAACGAATTTGGCGGCCGCGTCTTGCACGAAGCGCGCCAGCTCGCGCGAGGGAGCATCGTTTTCCGACGCCGCGCGGTCGACGGAGCGCACGTCCGCGCCGGCCGGTAGCGACTCGCTATAGAGACGAACGACGTACGGAAAATCGTGGCCGTGCCAATCGGTCGAAGCTCCGACGATGTCGTTATTGAGATCGCCGCCGACGTTCGTTTGCGCATCGTGCAGCGTCTTGGCATGATGCGCCGACCCGAACAGACCCTGTTCTTCGCCGTCGTACGCTGCGAAAAGAATCGTCGAGCGGAAGCGATGCGGGGCCATCACGCGTGCCGCCTCGAGTACGGCAGAAACGGCCGATCCATTGTCGTCCGCTCCCGGTGCGTCCTTCGTTGCGTCGTTACCGTGACTGTTCCGTGAGTCGTAGTGGCTCGACATCACATAGACGGGTGCCGATGGATCCGTACCGCGCAACGTCGCGATGACGCTCGAAACCTCCACATCGCGTGGAGTGTACGCGGTTTTCGGTTGCAAATATTCGTCGAATGCGACCGTCATTCGGCCGCCGCTCGTGGCGGCGATCCGCTCGAACTGGGCGCGAATCCAATCGCGCGCCGCGAAGACCCCGCGCGTTTGCGAATGGAGCGATTCGGAGAAGAGATTGCGCGTGCCGAACCCGACCAAGGTCTCGTCGATGGTGCGCAGCCGCGCCGGTGAAACACCCGATACCATCGCTGCGATGCCGTCGTCCGGGGCCGGCGACGCGCCCGCCCCGCCGGTGCCGCACAGCATCGCGCTAACGGCCGCGGCGAAGAGGCGCCGGAACGTCATCCTCGCGGTAGTACGCGGCGAACGGTGAGGGGCCTTTACGAAACCGCGGGCGCGTGGGTCAGGCGCCGGCCCAGCGTCACCGACGTGCCGTCGCCCGGTAGCGTACTCACCGCGAAAATATCGGCGCAATGTTTCATGATCGGGAATCCGCGGCCCCGCTCCGCGTATGCATCGGGAAAGCGAAGGTTTGCGGCATTCCCGCGCATTCCACGACCGGAATCGGTGATGGTGGCTTCGATCTTCTCGCGCTCGACCGAAAAGGTGATTTCGATCATTCCGGTCGTTCCGGAGTGCTCGATCGCGTTGGCCAGCGCTTCCCCGACCGCGAACGTGAACTCAATCAAATCGGTGCGATCGATGTGATGGCGCTGCGCGAAGTCAGCGAGCTCCCTGCGCACCTTGCGCACGAAACGCGGGCGCGACGGAATGCGGACCCGGAGGAACGGGTGCTCGCCGGTCGCCGACCGGTTGAATTCTTCAGTAATCATACGCGTGCCGTTGACCTTGTACCGCCACCGGCGGCCGTTAAACGCTTCGGACCCGCATGCGGGCGACGCGGTGAGCGCGAAGGCTTGCTCGTGCGGAAAGCGGCCGGAGGTCCCGTTACCTACATTTTGGCCTGCGCGGATGGGGCGTTGTACGCGGGATGGACGTCGAATCTCGACGCGCGCCTGCGGGCACATGCAAGCGGCCGCGGAGCGCGTGCCGTGC
>JAFAIW010000041.1 GCA_019236495.1 Vulcanimicrobiota bacterium
GCGCGGATCGAGGAATTCGACCAAGTGGTGCGGAGCGGCAGCCAGCTCCTCGGCCGACGGTGCAGCCGTCCCCACCGGCATTCCGCGATAAATCTGCCGCGAATCGGCCCCGACGATCTCGGCGCCGAACGTTCGCGCCAACTCGAGCGCGGCGCGCGTCTTCCCGCTGGCCGTCGGCCCCGCGAGAACGAGAACGCCGTTCACATGCGTTTGAAGAGGCGCGCAATCGCGTCCGAGTCGAGCTGCACCATCGTGGGCCGCCCATGCGGACAATGCATCGGATTGACGCAGTGCTGCAATCGATCGACGAGCGCCGTCATCTCCGCTGCGTCGAGCCGGTCGCCCGCACGCGTGACGGAATGGCAGGCGAGCGAGGCCCATAGCCGTTCGCGCACGTCGCGCTGCTTCGGCTCTTCCGCGAGTTCCTCGAGAAAACCGGAAACGTCGAACGTGCGCGCGCCGTAACCTGCCGGCGTTGCAACGAGCCGGTACGTCCGCTCACCAAAGGGTTCGATTTCCAGTCCGCCCTCTCGCAAAGTTTCACGCGTCCGTTCGAGGGCGGCTTCTTGTGCGGCGTCGACCTCGAACACGAGCGGCACCAAGAGCGGTTCGCTCGGCGCGTGCGCCGCGGCCGCGGCGGCAATGCACTCGTAGGCGATTCGTTCGTGCGCGGCATGTTGATCGACCAAAAGCAAACCGGTGCCGTCGGTGGCCAGGATGAACGTGGCGTCGAGCTGCGCGAGCAACCGCAGTCGCGGCGCGCCGCTCGGGGCGGTTCCGTTCCCGGAGCTGAGTTCGAAGAGCGACTCGTTGACCGGCGGCGTGGAGGAGGGCGGAGCGAACGAGACGTTCGAGACGAAATTGCGCGACGCATGGGCGTTTAACGTCGCTACGATCGAGCGGCGCACCGCATCGAACACGTGGCGACCGAACCGCAACCGCACGTCGCTCTTGGTGGGATGGACGTTCGAGTCGACGTGATCGGGAGGCAAAGACAATTCGAGCACTCCGTACGGCTGGCGTCCGCTCATTGCATAGCTGCTATATCCGGCCGTCCACGCGCCGGCGAGCAGGCTGCTCCGTAGCAGCCGGCCGTTGACGAAAAGCAGTTGCATCCGCCGGTCCGGACGATCGTGCCCCGGAACGCTGATGTAGCCGCGAAGGTCTCCGGCGAGATCGCGGCCCGCAGCCGATTCCAACACCAGCAGATGCTGCGCCTGTTGCTTTCCGAACACGGCGGCCAAGCGGTGCGAGAAGTCCGGCGTCGAGGCCATCGTCCAGATTTCTTTTCCGTCGTGGTAGAGCGCGAACGTCACGTGGGGATATGCCAGCGCAAAGGTCGCGAGCCAGTTGGAAATCTGTCCGAATTCGGTACGCGGCGACCGCAAGTACTCGCGCCGAACGGGAACGTTGCCGAAAAGCTCGCGTGCGATTACCGACGTTCCGAGCGGCGACGCAACCGGCTGGAGCGGTCCGATGATTTCCGCATGCGCCTCGACAGCCGCACCGATCTCGGATCCTTCGGTGCGCGACGCGACGCGGAGTCGCGCAACCGAGGCGATGCTCGCGAGACCTTCACCGCGAAAGCCGAGCGTGACGATCGACTCGAGGTCGCTCGCGTTCGAGAGCTTGCTCGTGGCGTGCCGGCGCACTGCAAGCGGCAGTTGTTCGGGCGAGATGCCGCTTCCGTCGTCGACGACTTCGATCGCCTCGAGTCCGCCGCCCGTCACGGAAACGGTGACGCGCGAGGCACCCGCATCCACCGCATTCTCCACCAGCTCTTTCACTACGGAGTGCGGCCGCTCGATCACTTCGCCGGCGGCGATTTGCCCGATGGTTTCGGCATCGAGAACTCTGATCAAGCGCTAAAGGTTGCCCAGCAACTTGAGCTGTCGATCGATGGCCGCGCGTTTCGGAAGAACGCGACGCAAAGGCAATTGCTCCTCGATGTCTTCGCGTTGTGAGAGTAGTTCGGCGATTTCTTGCGCGCGTTCGACCACCGCGTCGGGAAGACCGGCCATCCGAGCGACTTCGATTCCGAACGAGCGAGAGGTGCTGCCGGGCAGCACGCGGTGTGAAAACACCGGCGCGCCGCCGCGACTCGTGTTCTCGACGGCGGTGATGTGGAAATTTGCGACGAGCGGCCAGTGCGCGGCGAGCGTCACGAGCTCGTGGAAATGCGTGGCGAAAAGCACCATCGGTGCTTCTTCCTCCAAACCGAGCAAGAATTCACAAATTGCCTGCGCGATCGACAAACCGTCGATCGTACCGGTCCCGCGGCCCACCTCGTCGATCAGGAGCAAGCTGCGTGAGGTCGACCGGCGCAGGATCGCGGCTGCCTCCGCCATTTCCAAATAGAACGTCGACTGACCGGATGCGAGATCGTCGCCGGCACCGATACGCGTGAAGATCCGATCGACGATGCCGAGACGGGCGGATTTCGCAGGAACGAACGAGCCGATTTGCGCCATGATCGTCAGCAATGCCGCCTGACGCAAGAACGTCGACTTCCCCCCCATGTTCGGCCCGGTCAGGAGAATGAAACGCTGCGCGTCGCGTTCGACGGACAGGTCGTTGGGGACGAAGTTCGTCCGAAGGATCGTCTCCATGACCGGATGCCGGCCGTCTTCGATTTCGATGCAACTCTCCGCGACGAATCTGGGCCGAACGTAGTTCCGCTCGGCGGCGCATTGCGCCAGCGCG
>JAFAIW010000047.1 GCA_019236495.1 Vulcanimicrobiota bacterium
CAATCGGTGGAAAAGTCACGGGGCGGACGTCGGCGGCACGAACGTCTGGAGCTCTTTGGGATCGCACGGATAGTCGGCATCCGGCTCGGTCTCCGGTTTTCCGACGTTCGGGTTCAGCCAGACGCCGCCGTTCGGCACGCCGGTGCCCGTGTTCGACACCGACGGAGCGTCGTTTTCCGGCACGATTTTCGCGTAGCGCACCAGCCAGCCGCGGCAATATTGCGTGATCCCGCGCTTGTAGACCTGAGTAACGTACATTAGAATCTTTCCTTCGAATGTCACGGCATTCTTCGAGAACAGATAATTTGACGTGTGCGGCGTGTAGAGGAATTTGGTTCGAGCCAAAACGTCGGGCGGCGGCGTCGGCTCGGCCGGCGCGCCGACCTTCACCTGATACGTGACGCTCTTCTGCGACGGATTGACGGGGTTGTTGGGCAAGAGGGCGCGCAAGCGGGCGTTGAGATCGGAATATGCTTGCTGCTTCGTCGGCGTCAGGCTGGGCGTCGGACGCGGTTTGGGTGAGGGCGTCGGCGTCGGAATGACGGTAACGTTCGCGCGACGCGGCGGCGCGCTCGCGCGGGCGTTCGGTCCCGGCGCGCCGCTGGCACGCGGCCCGGGTGTCGGCGCCGTTCCATGCTGCGCTGAAGCTTTGGCCGCGGCGGTTGGCGATGGATTCGGAGCGGGCGATCCGCCCGGCTTCGGAGCAGCGCTGGGCGCCGCTTTCGCGACCGCCGCGGCCGTCGGTTGCGCGGTTGGCGCTTGCGTCGGTGCGGGAGCGGGTGCGCGGGTCGGGGCCGCGGTCGGCCGCGGCGCCACGCTCGGAGCCACCGTCGGGTGCGGAGCAGCGGTCGGTGCCGCCGTCGGCGCAACGGTCGGTGCAACCGTTGGACGTTGCGTCGGCTGCGGTTGCGGCGGCGCAACCGTCGGTGGTGGTGCGGTCGGCGGTTTTGGAACGATGACGGGTGCGGCCGACGGGACGGCCGTCGGAACGGACGGCGCCGGCGCGAACGTCGGCGGCGCGAGCGCAACTTGCGTCGGCTGCGGAAGGGGCGGCAACGTTGCGATCGGGAGCGGCGTGGCGTTCAGCGGCGCACGCTTCACGATCTTTGCCAGCTCGTGTTGCGCCGGAACGGGGCGATGACCGAGCACTTCAGGACGCGCGCGCGGCGGGGCAATGCGTGAAGCGTTCGGCGGTGGAGGCGGCACGGGAAGTACCACACCCTGGCGCGGCAACGGCTGTACGACGCGCGAGATGGAAACGGCGGTCGTACCTTCGATCGATTCGCTTTCCGACTGCTCCGACGACGAGGTGATTGCAACCACCAAGAGCAGCGCAATCAGCACGTGGAGAAGCAGTGAGATCGCAAAACTCACGCTCAGCCGCTCCGGTAATCGCTCGTCGGTGCGATCCCGCCGAATCATCGCGCTCTATGTGCGCGCAAGTTCGCGCAGGAGCCTGCCAAATGGTCAACCAACCCGCCTTTTGCCGATGGAACAGATTTTGCACAAACGCACGAAAATCGTCGCGACGGTCGGACCTGCCTCGCGCGAACCCGCGATCCTGCGTTCGCTCTTGATCGCGGGGGCGAACGTCGTCCGGCTCAACTTTTCGCACGGAACAAAAGACGAGCACGGCCAAGTCATCGATCGTATTCGCGAGATCAGCAAAGCGCTGAATCTCCATACGGCGGTGCTGCAAGACCTTCCGGGTCCGAAAGTTCGCACCGGTCCGCTGGCCGACGGCGCGGAATCCGTTCGGCTCGAACGCGGCGCCTCGTTCGTGTTGACGAGCGACGACGTCCCCGGCACGGCAGAACGTGTATCTGTTTCCTATAAGGATCTTCCGGCCGATGTGGCCGCCGGCACGCGGCTGTATTTGGCGGACGGCGCGATCACGCTGGGCATCACCGGCAAGACCGCGACGACGATCGAAACGGTGGTCGAAGTCGGCGGCGATTTGCGTTCGACGCAAGGCATCAACTATCCGGACGGCACGCTGAATATTTCGGCGGTAACCGAGCGCGATTTCGATTTCCTGGAGTTTGGGTTGTCGCGCGGTGTCGATTGGGTCGCGGTTTCCTTCGTGCGCAGTGCCGAAGACGTAGAGCGCGTCAAGAATTTCATCGCGGAGCGCAAAAGCAGCGCGCGCGTGCTCGCGAAGATCGAAAAGCACGAAGCGCTCGACGACATCGAGAACATTGCGAAGGTCGCCGACGGCATCATGGTGGCTCGCGGTGACTTGGGAATCGAAGTGCCGCTCGAGCAAGTTCCGCTCATTCAGAAGATGCTGATTCGGCGCTGCAATCAGATGTCGAAGCCGGTGATCACCGCGACGCAGATGCTCGAATCGATGATTACGAACGCGCGACCGACGCGCGCCGAGGCGACCGACGTTGCGAATGCGATTCTCGACGGGACCGACGCGGTGATGCTGTCCGGCGAGACGGCGCGCGGCGCGTATCCCACCGAGGCGGTGCGCATGATGTCGCAGATCGCGCGCGAGGTCGAAAAGCAGTATCCGCACGCGGAAGCGCAAGCGCGGCGGTTGGCCGACGCGCAGACCGACGTCGCGACGTCGATCGCCGAAGCGGCCACACGCGCGGCTGAAGAATTAAAGCTGCCCTACATCGTCACGGGAACGACGACCGGCAACACCGCGCACCACATTGCGGCCTTCCGACCAACGGCGCGCATCATCGCGCTCACGCCGGAACCGGAGGTGGCGCGCCGTCTGTCGCTGATCTGGGGCGTGGAGTCGTTACTGATCGAGAAATACATGTCGATCGATGTGCTCTTGCACATCACCGAGATGCGCTTGAAGGCTGAAGGCCTGGCCAGCGCCGGCGATGCAGTCGCGTTCACCAGCGGAATGCCGGTCGGCGCCGGCGGCACCAATTTGCTGAAGATCCACCAGATCACGTAATCTCCGTGTCACCCTGAGCTGTGTCACCCTGAGCTTGTCGAAGGGTGGCGACGACTATTTATCCGGCCAAACCGGATAGCGCGGCGGTATTCCGCCCTCGGGCCATTGCACGAAAAAGAAGAGCGGACGTCCCTCGTACCGCCCGATTCCAACCTCAGGCCCACTGTCTGAGCTGTCCATCGTTGCAATCGACACGTGACGTGAACCCGCGAACGTATCCAGTGTGATAATCGGATTCGGAATTGAGAGTGCGATCAAATTTCTTTCGTTCGCTGTCGTCGCCTTAACATGCACGTAACGCCCATCGCTCGAGAAACTTACTCCGTCCAACCAATTCGAAATTGAGTGAAGCGACAACCTAAACCGCGACTCGGTCGGATGCACTTGTATCTTGGTCACAGCGCAGTTCGTGCCTTTGAAGGCGACGGTAACCTCGAACGCCCCTTGCCGATACGTCGAGTCCCAAAATGAGGTAGTCGGATCAAGCGGCGGCGAGGTGCGCTTCAGCACGCCGTTCATGCCGAGCCCTTGCAACGTCTGGTACGCAGGTGAGTCGCAATTGAGCGTCCGTGACTCCGCGGGGGCCCGTTCCACTGTAAAGATCAGCGTCAGCGATGCAGCGAGCCAAGTCGCGCTGCGAAGACTCATACAATTCTCCTCGTCACTGCCACCCTTCGACAAGCTCAGGGTGACACGGGTGGCCGCTCAGGGTGACACGTTGCTCGGCCCTTCGAGGCTCGCGCTTCGCGCTCGCACCTCAGGGTGACACTTTCGCGGTACGCTTTGCCGCGGCCAATAGCTCCTCGGCGTGCTTGAGCGCGACGCCGCGAGGTTCGCCCGAGAGCATGC
>JAFAIW010000036.1 GCA_019236495.1 Vulcanimicrobiota bacterium
CGGCGAGTCGTACCACTATCCCGACAGCAACAAGTGGGGCGTCAACTCGCCGGAGCGGCGGCTCCTGCGCTCCGACGCCCTCGACTACTTCGACGGCGAGGAATAGCCGCTCAGGCGCGTGAACGCTCGGGACGCTCGCATTTTCCCATCGTGGAAAAATGCTGCTCGCCTCGCGCGGCCTCCCGCCATCCTGTCTCCAGCCGCGCCTTCACACGCCCTCGCGTCCATGCGCCTTTCGCTCACTGCCCTGTGGCGCGGAAGCTTCCGGAAGAGGAACTACGCTCTCACCACCATGTCGCTTCGCTTACATTTCCTACAACTTCGGTTTGATCACGGCGCGGGAGATGTTGCTGGGAAGCATGTACCAGAAGGCCAGCGCGACCATCAGCGCGATGCCGAGGACCGGCACGAACCACCCGACGAGCGTCGCCAGCGGATAGAACGTCAAGCCGACGATGCTCCACATGGTGATCGGCGCCGCGACCTCGCGGTGCTGTGCCGCGACCGCGCGGTAAACGCCGAAATACGCGATCGAAATCAGCGTAACCGTCAGCCCATAGTACGCGGTGGCGACCGGCGTAAGGCCCAGGCGCGCCAGCACCTCGTTCGGGAACGGTAAAAACACGATCAGCATCAGCAGCCCGAGGTTGCTCATCACCATCTGCCACGTAATGCGCTCGATGTACCGAAACAAGGCGTGGTGATTGATCCACATGATGCCGATCGTCGCAAAGCTGGTGAAATAGACCAGATATTGCGGCCAAAGCGCCAACAACGCGCGAGCCTGCTCGCCATTCGGCGTTTGCGCACCGATGCGGTCCGGCAAGTGAATCTCCAACACCAGCAACGTGATCGCAAACGCAAAGATACCGTCGCTGAACGATTCGAAACGACCTTTGCTGAGCTCGAGTCCGTGCTCCCTCACGGCCCGCGCCTCGGACGTTTGGGCGGCCGGTCTTCGGCGCGCACGACGGTCAACTGCTTGCCGTCGATTTCGAAATCGTGCAGCATCGCGATGGCGGCGTCGGCCTGCGCGGCGCTCGCGACCTCCACGTACGCATAGCCCTTCTTGCGCCGCGAGCGGCGATCGCGCGGGAAGACGATGCCGTCTTCCGTGGCGCCGAACTGGCGAAAAATGGCGAGCAGGTCGGCCTTGCTCGCTTCGCGCGGATAGCCCGCCACGAACAACCGAATCATGCGCCGGCCGCGTTCAAGGCCGAATCGCGAAACGCCGCCCACCTTCCGGCCTCAATGGCCTCGCGCGCTAGCCCCATCAAGCGATTGAGCGTGTACACGTTGTGATACGAAAGAAGCTGTGCGGCCAGCATCTCGTTCGCGCGGAACAGGTAGCTCACATACGCGCGCGAGAAACCGGCACATGCCTTGCACGCGCAATGGGGATCGATCGGCCGTTCGTCCGCTCGAAACTGGGCCGATTTCATGTTGAATTCTCCGCCGAGCGTAATGGCGCGCGCATTGCGCCCGCAGCGCGTCGGGTAGACGCAATCGAACATATCGATGCCGCAATCGACCGCCATCAATAAATCGCGAACCGTTCCGACGCCCATCAAGTACCGCGGGCGTTCCGGCGGCAGCAGTCGCGCGGTGAAAGCCGCGGTGGCGTAGAGTTCCTCGCGCGTCTCGCCCACCGAGAGGCCGCCGATTGCATATCCGGGCAAATCGAGAACGACGAGCTCGCGCGCGCTCTGCGCGCGGAGCGACTCGTCGAGCCCGCCTTGGACGATCGCGAACACGAGCGTCTCGGAGCGCGCGCGCGCTGCGGCGGAGCGCTGCGCCCACGCCGTGGTCAAGCGCACCGCCGCGGCCAGCTCGTCGTACGTGGCCGGAAGCTTGACGCAGACGTCGAGCACCATCGCGACGTCGACGCCGATGGCCTCTTGAAATGCAAGCACCGTTTCGGGCGTAAAACGCTGCATCGATCCATCGAGATGCGACGCGAACGTGACGCCGTCGTCATCGACGGTACGACGTGCCTCCAAGCTGAACACTTGAAAGCCGCCGCTGTCCGTCAAGATCGGTCCGGGCCAATTCATGAAGCGATGGAGGCCGCCGGCGCTTTCCAGCGCGTCGCGTCCGGGTCGCAGCCACAGGTGATACGTGTTCGCAAGGACGATTTGTGAGCCGATCTCGCGCACCTGATCCGGCCACAATCCTTTGACCGATGCGGCCGTTCCCACCGGCATGAACGCCGGCGTTTCGACCGAACCGTGATGCAGCGTAAGCGTCCCGCGACGCGCGCTGCCGTCCTGCGAACGAAGCGAAAAAGAATTCACCGGCGCAAGAGTTCCTTCGTAACCGCATACTCACGCGGCGGCGGTGCTTCAAATTGCATTTCATCGCCCGTGACCGGATGGCGAAACCGCAGGCGCCAGGCGTGCAGCGCTTGACCGGGAAGCGGAAAGCGTCCGTCGCGCTTGCCGTACAGCGGATCGTTGACTACCGGGTGGCCCATCGCGGCCATGTGCACGCGAATTTGATGCGTGCGTCCCGTCTCGAGCGTGAATCGCAGTTCCGAGGCATCGTGAAGCTTCTCAACCAGCTCGTAGTGCGTTACGGCGGGCTTCCCGTCTGAAACGATCGCGCGTTTGAGCCGGTGATTCGGATCGCGGCCGAGCGCGCCGTCGACTTTCCCGCGCGGGAATGCCGGGATTCCCTGAACTAGGCCGAGATACTCGCGCGAAATTTTCCGTGCCTTCATCGCTTTGCTCAGCGCGCGCATCGCTTCGATGTTCTTCGCCACAACCAGCAACCCCGAGGTGTCGCGGTCCAAGCGATGCACGAGTCCCGGGCGCAATGCCTCGCCGGGCAGCACGCCGCAGTGCGCGAGCATCGCGTTGACGAGCGTTCCGCCGATGGCGCCATGTGCCGGATGCGTCGTCATGCCGGCCGGTTTGTCGACCACGATAACGTCGTCGTCCTCATACACGACCGGCACGTCGATGGCTTCGGGCTGCGGCACGTGCTCGGGCCGTCCCAAGAGGCGATATTCGAGAGCGTCGCCGATCTCGACGACGGTCGAACCCTTGGCGGTCTCACCGTTGATTCGTACGTCGCCGCGCTTTTGCGCTTGCGCAATGGTCGAGCGCGATGCCCCGGTATTCCGCGCGATCACCACATCGACGCGCTGACCCGCCTCCTCAGGCGTGACGACGTGACGCAAGGCTAGAGAAAAGCAAGAGAATCACGCCAATGGTAATGGCGGAATCCGCAACGTTGAAGATGTTCGGCCAAATGCGATAGAAGTCGATGAAATCGACGACGTACAAATAGTGCAAACGATCGAGAATGTTGCCGATCGCGCCTCCGAGGATCATTCCGAAAGCGACGCGCACCAAGCGCGAACGGCGGGCCGCATCGCGAAACGAGTACCAGAAGATCAAAAGAACGATCAACGCCATTCCGATGAGGAGGACCGGCGAGCTCCCGAACAGGCCGAATGCGCCGTGAACGTTTTGCTCGTACGTCCATTTCAGTAGATTTGGAACGACGATTCGACTCTCTCCGGGAAGAAAGTGCTCGGTGATGGCGCGCTTCGTCAGCTGATCGAGGACGACGATCACCGCCGCGACCGCGAAGAAGACGACGGCGTCAGAGCTTCGGCGTGGGGACGTATTGATAAAACCACCCAGCAATTCTGACGAACGAGTTCGTTACGAGCACGCCGCCGACCAAAATGAGGAAGACGCCCGCAACCGCTTCGACCGCAGGGAGAAAGCGTCGCAAGCGCCGGAGCGCTGCGAGAGACTGATTGAACGCAGCGGCGACGAGCAAGAACGGCACCGCGAGGCCCGCGGAATAGACCAAGAGGTAGACGATTGCTTCGCCGGTGTGTTGCTGCGACGCAACGAGCAAGATCGCCGAGAGGATCGGCCCGATGCAGGGCGACCAGCCCGCCGCGAAGCCCACTCCGACGAGCGCCGACGCCGCGTACGAACGGTTGGCGCTGCGAAACTGCGGGCGTTTGTCCATTGCGAGCCACGGGATGCTCCAGAATCCGAAGGTCGAGAGCAGCATGTTGATTCCCAGCACGATCACGATCGCGCCGCCGATTTGGGCGACGAGTTGCTTGTGATCTGCGAGCGCACCCCCGACCTGACTGGCACCCACGCCGAGCAACACGAAGACGACGGTGAATCCGCAAATAAACGCGAGCGCATGCAACATCGCGCGCGCCCGCGTGGCTGCGGCCTCTTGCGCTTTCAATTCTTCGACCGTCGAGCCGGTCAGAAAGGAGAGATACGCCGGAACGAGCGGGAGGACGCACGGAGAGATGAAGGAAACGAGCCCGGCCAGGAATGCCGTCGCGACGTTCAAGTGCGGGGTGGACACGCTCCTCCATGTACGACGACGCTGCGAGCATGCCTGTAGAGGAAAGCTGGGGGACGCTCGTTGACGCATTGGTTCCTTTATCCGAACATCAGCCCGATTGCGTTTCGGTTGGGACCGGTTGCAGTGCATTGGTACGGAATTTCGTATCTCGTCGGATTCATTGCCGTCTATCTGTGGTTGCGACGGCCGTCCGTCGCCCGCCGTCTCGGCCTCAGCAACGAAGAAATTCAGGATTTTCTCGTGTATGCGCTGTTCGGCGTCCTCATCGGTGGCCGCGCGCTTTTCGTCGTTGCGGACATGCTCTCGCACCCGGCGGAAGCGTCGAAGTACTGGACGGACCCGATCAATCTGATTGCCGTCTGGAACGGAGGAATGGCCTTCCACGGTGGTCTCGCCGGCGTGCTCATCGCGATGTGGCTGTTCGTGCGCAAACATCCGCCTTTGAAATACACCGTCTTCGGCGACGAGGTTTGCATGATGCTGCCCGTCGGAATCGGCCTGACGCGCATCGTGAACTTCATCAACGACGAGCTGTGGGGCCGCGTCTGCAATCCCGATCGTCCCTGGTGCATGATCCCGGGGGACACGTCGGCCTGGGGCCCCGACTACCGCTATCCGTCGCAACTCATGGAATCGATTCTCGACTGGTTGACGCTGCCGATTTTGTTGATCGTCCATCGATTGAAGCTTCCCGACGGCTGCACTGGGTGGGCGTGGATCGCGCTCTATGGCGTGACGCGCTCGGTTGCGGAGATTTGGCGCCAGCCGGACATCGTTTTGGCGGGAATCACCGGTGGGCAGCTGCTCGCCTTGCCGATGATCGTCATCGGCGTGGTCGGCTTCGTCGTGCAATACCGTCGCGGCGTGCGTACCGAGGAAACGGTCCCGGCGAGGACCCCGACGGCAAAAAACTGAAGAAGGCCGTCCATGGAGCTCGAGAACCGCGCTCCGTCGACGTTACGGGAACGGTATCTCCACTTACTCGATGAGCTCGCCGCAGAGAAACGCGCAGCGGGCCGGTCGAATGACCCCGTAAGGATCGTCGCCGTTACGAAAAAGCAACCGCGCGAGACTGTTTTGCGCGCCATCGAGGCCGGCATCGGCGAAATCGGCGAAAATTACGTGCAGGAAGCCAAAGGAAAATTCGACGGCCTTCCGCCCGTGCGTAAGCACTTTCTGGGACACGTTCAAACGAACAAGGCAAAGGCGATCGTCGAAGCATTCGATTCCGTACAAAGCGTCGACCGGATCGACGCGGGGCGCGCGCTGGCGAAGGCCGCTCGCACCTCGGGAAAGCCGCTGCCCGTCTTGTTGCAAGTGAACGTCTCGCCGGTCGATCGGTTCGGCACGAAGCCGGAAGAAGCCGAACACCTGGCAGAGGCGCTGCGACGCGAGGGGCTGGACGTCGACGGCGTGATGGCGATCGGCCCAATTACCGAAGATCGCGGAGAAATTCGGCGTGCGTTCGAACGGGCGGCGCGCGCGTTCGAACGGGTAGGCGGAACGACGCTCTCGCTCGGAATGTCGGGCGACTGGCGCGAAGCAATTCAGGCGGGTTCGACGATGCTGCGGCTCGGTACGGCTCTTTTCGGGGAAAGGCGGACTTCGGTATGAGTGGGATGTTCAGCAAGCTGGGATCGTTTTTTTCGATCGGCGGCGACGAAGATGACGAGTATTACGAAGAGCCCACCGGTGCGCGCAACGTCGTTCCGCTGTCCAACGCAGGAAGGCGCGGCGGCACCGAAGTGAGCGTCTACGCACCTCGAAACTTCGGCGACGTGACGGAGCTTGCCGACGCATTACGCAACCGCCAAGTGGTGATCGTCAACCTGCAAAATGCCGACCGTGCCCTGTTGCAGCGGGTCGTCGACTTTACTTCGGGCGTCGCGTACACGCTCGACGGCAAGATTCAGAAGCTGGCGGAGGCGATCTATTTGGTCGTACCCGCCGGCATCGTGGTCAATTCTGCGGGATTGCGGGACTCGATGATAGCCGATGGCTCGCTCGACTTCATGAACAATAGAGGGTAGAGATGCAGCGCATAACGCCGATCGACGTGCAACACAAAACGTTCAAGAAGGCCCTTCAAGGTTACGACCGCAGCGAGGTCGATCAATTTCTCGATGAAGTGATCGAAACGCTCGAGGACGACGCTCAAGAGCGGGCCGCCTTGCAAGGCGAAATCAACGATCTCAAAGAGCGGATCAGTCACTTCAAAGCGATGGAAGAATCGCTTCAGAATACTTTGCTGCTCGCGCAGCGCACCGCAGACGAAGTGAAGGCGGCGGCCCACAAGGAAGCCGATCTGATCCGTCAAGAGGCTCGCGTGGCGGCCGAGAAAGAGATCCACGCGCACAACGATGCGACGCTGGAAGCTCGTCGCGAATATCAACGCGCGATCGAAGAGGCCGAAAAAGTCAAGAGCGAGCTGCGGAGTTTGCTCACGACCCATATG
>JAFAIW010000138.1 GCA_019236495.1 Vulcanimicrobiota bacterium
CGCTCTTGGTAAACAACCCGACGTACATCGTCGGCGCGCAGCTCCCCGGCGTTCCGCTCCACAAGTGGCAAGCCGGCGTCGACCAAACGATCGGCAACGGCATCGATGCCAAGTACACGCAGTATTACGTCGGGCAGAATAACTCAAAAAACACGACGTCGTACAATTACGGTGAGCTGACGGTCGGCGTTCCGTTCAGCCACTGGCGGTTCAACGTGGTGGTCAGCAACGTGTTCAATCAATACGTGCAGTGGAACGGGCTGATCGGGAACGGCGTGCCGTTGGCACTCAACCAATACGCGACCGCCGCGCAGTACGCGCCGCTCGTCGGGGCGGGCGCAACCGAATCGTACGGGTTGCCGTCGCGGCAGATCTTCGTGAACTTCACCTTCTTCCAGCACTAGGAGGCTGAGGCGGCGGTAGCGGCGCTCTTGCGCCGCCCGCCGCCTCGCCCTAATCGAGTTACTCGATCCCCAGCGCGGATGAACGGCGCTCGTTATCCTGGAATTGCCAAGAGTGCCCACGACGTTCCATCCCGGACCGCTTCGCGGAGAAATTGCGGTTCCCGGAGATAAATCGATCTCGCATCGCGCGCTGATCATCGCGACGAAGTCCTCCACGCCCGTTGCGATTTCCAATCTCAACCCGGGGCGCGACGTCGCAGCGACGCGAGCCGCATTGGAAGCGCTGGGGGCGCACATTGACGTCGATGGCGCCGTTGTCAACGTGTCCTCAGCGAGGCTTCGCGATCCCAGCGCACCCTTGGATTGCGAAAACTCCGGCTCGACCGCACGCATGTTGATGGGGGTATGCAGCGGCGCGAATCTGCGCGCGACGTTCATCGGCGACGACTCGCTTTCCGGGCGTCCGATGGAACCGGCCGCCGCGCAGTTGCGCGCCTTCGGAGCAACGATCGAAACGCGTGACGGGCGCCTTCCGCTCACGCTCCGTGGTACGGCATCACCGCAGACGCGCGATTTCATCCTGCTTTCGCCCTCGGCGCAAATCAAAAGCGCGTTACTCTTTGCGGGCCTGTTCGGCGAAACCGCAATCACGATCAGCGGAGACCGCGGGTCGCGCGATCACACGGAACGCCTGCTCGCCGACTTCGGCGCGGCGATCGCGTTCGACGGGCGCACGGTTCGTTATGAACCCGGGCCGCTCGGTTGCGACGCACTGCGCATGCCCGGAGATTTTTCGGCGGCGGCGTTTTTCTTAGTCGCAGCTACCATCGCGCCGGGAAGCGCGCTCGTCATTCGCGACGTGGGCGTCAACCCGGCGCGCACCGGCCTGCTCGACGTGCTTCTCTCGATGGGCGCGCGCATCGAGCAGCGGAACGAGCGCGCTTGGGGGAGCGAGCCGGTGGCGGATCTCTACGTGGAATCATCCGAGCTTCGGGGGACCGCGGTCGGTCCGCAAACGGCTCAGCGTGCGATCGACGAGATTCTCGTCCTCGCCGTCGCCGCCGCTCGGGCAAGCGGAGCCACCCGCGTCTCCGGCGTGCGCGCCCTTCGCGACAAGGAATCGGATCGGCTCGCAGGGATCGAAAGAATTCTGTCAAGAGTCGATGTGAAGGTGGAGGCTTTGCCGAACGGGATCGTTATCCACGGTGGACCCGGAGGCAGCGGCTCCGGCACGGTCGCGACGGCCGGAGACCACCGGACGGCGATGGCGGTTGCGGCTTTGGCGACGGCCGCCGGTCCCCTCTCGATCGACGACGGAGCATCGATCGCAGTGAGCTTTCCAGATTTTCTCGCGACATTGCAGAAGGCGCAAAGGTGAACGAACCGACTTACTCGATCGACGAATTCGAACGCGAATCGCGATATATCGACAGCCAAATCTGGGATGCCTTGGCCATCGATTCCGGCGAGCGCGTGCTTTTCTGCGGATACGGTGACGACGGCGCGCCGGTGAAGCGCGCATTGGACGCCGGCGCAAAGGTCACCGTCATCGAGCATCGCGATCAGGAATTGCGCAAGTACGCTTATCTCGACTCGCAGACGCTGCGTGGCAGCACTTCGGTGATTCCGGCGCGCGATGGAACGTTCGACGTTGCGATTGCCTTCCATTATCTGCACGAAGTCGATCCGTTCTTCCATCAGCAGGTCGTGGGCGAGCTCGCGCGCGTCGCGAAACGCGTCGGCATCGTCGAGCCCGCGCCGCCCTCCGATCCGCTCGGAAAGCGCATCGCACTTCTCTATTCGCAGGCAAAGCGCTCGCTGGGTCAATTCGAATATTATCAACCGCTGGACTATTGGAAGAAACTCGTTCAAGCGGTGAAAGCCGACATCAATCAGTCGGTTTTCGCATTTGCGAAAGTGCCGCCGCGACATTACTTGCAAGATACGATCAAACTCTTGCTCGACACTATCGAAGCCGAAGAAGCACCGCGCGCTTATATGGACGAGTTGCGCGCGATCGCGCGCCGCTCCGACGTACAGTTGCTTCCGCCCGCGCGTTACGTGCTGGTCGGTGCGGCAGCGGGCGCGCTGCCGAAAGCCCGGTTTACCCAGCGCCAGGATCCCGCGCTTGGGCCCGCGCAACTCGCGGCGCAAATCGCGGCCGCGCGTTCCACGGAGAAACCACCGACAGAGTACGTGGCGCCCGAGACGCCTGCCGAAGTCCCCACCGGCGCGATCCCGCCGCAGCCGTCCACTCCGGCAGTTCCGGCGGCGGCGGTTCAGCCGCCGGCCGCTCCTCCTCCGGTTGCGGCACAACCGCCTGCGCCCCCGCCCGTCCCGACACCCTCACCGTTCGTGCCGTATGGCGTGCCGCAGTCCGAAACGCCCTTTGGCGCGCCTCCTCCTGCCAATCCATTCGGCGCCGGTCCGGCACCCTTTGGGACGCCGCCCCCTCCGTCGCCATTCGGCGCCTCGGGCTCACCCTGGGGTCCGGCGGAGCAAGCGCCGGAGATGCCGCCGCCTTTCGGGACGCCATTTTCGATTCCGCCCGCACAACTCGAGGAAGAGACCGGGACGCCGTTCGGACTGCCGCCGATGCCGGGACAGCCGCCCTCAGCAGCCGGCTGGAAGTGGGAACCGCCCGAAGGGGAAGACGCCTAGCGGAGGACGGCCTCGAGTTCGCGCAGGACCGCGCGAATCTGCGTGACGCGCCCCGGGACACTCGAAGCTCGCCAACTCGATGCGCCACCCTCGATGGCCGCAATTGCACCGCCGATTTTTGAGGCTTGGGCGCTGAGTTGATCCAAACTCGCCCGGAGCCGGGGAAGGGCGGCGGCGCCATCCACGACTCTGCGCAGAACCGGATCCTCTCCGACGCGTTGCAGCCGTTTCATCGTGGAGAGGGCGGCGAGTCCCGCCGCGATCGTGCCGCTCAACGCGGCCACGACGCCCGCTGCGATGCCAGCCCAAAGAAACCAGCTCATTTATGCCGCCGATTCGCCCGAGCTTTTCTCGCCGGACGGCGCTTTCTCGCCGCTCGTCTCTGCGCTACCCGCGGGCTTTTCGCTGCTCGTTTCCGAACTTGTGGCCGGCTTTTCGCCGCCTGAGCTCTTGCGCGAATCGGTGACGTAAAATCCCGATCCCTTGAAAACGATGCCCGCGGGGTTGAAGAGGCGCGTCAGCGACCCTCCGCACGCCGGGCACGGCGCGTCGTGTTTTTCATCGAACCCGTGCCGGACTTCCGTGATCTTACGGCACTTCGTGCATTGGTAGTCGTAGAGCGGCATGGCGCTACAGTTCGAGGTCGTCGGCCGCCGCTTCCCCTCTGCGGTATTCCACCAGGCCTTTGAAGTGCACCATCGACTCGGCGAGCGCCGACGACAGCTTGCGCCGCTTCGTCAAACGGTCGACGAACGCCGCCACTCTGCCGCCATAGGTCGGGTAGTCGATCCGCGCGGTCATTTTCGAGCGCGTCGTCTTGCGCTCGATGCGAAAATCGATCCGCCGCCGCACGGAATACGCGCCGACCAATGCGAGCATGTGGTTTTCGATGTATTGATCGACTTCGTAGAGCTGCTCTTCATCGCCGGGGATTGCCGATCGCACGAGCACCTCGGCACCCGGGGTTAGCGAACCGCCGGGCTGCGCGAGTCGCGCGCTACGTAAAAATGAGAGCCAGACGGGCCACTTCTCCACCTCGCAGAGGACCGCGAACGCGGCCTCCGGTGGGGTCTGTAAATCGACGGCGTGCATCAACCCCGAACTACCAATTCGGGGCGCGCCTTCACGGCGCATCGAATCGGTCGCTGTTGCCATGCCAGCGGGTTCGCCACCACTACATATAGTGCCTGCTCACAGCTCATCCACAACTTATTGTAGGGCTATCCACAGCGTTATCGCCCGTTAATCCACAAGCGCGGCCAAGTCGGCGGTCGCCGCCATCCGCGCGAAACCGACCAGCGTTTCGACGCCGACCGCGAGCGCGTCTTCGTCGATCCGAAATTGGGCGCTGTGCCCCGGCATCGTTATGCCCCGCGCGTCGTTGCGCACGCCTAACCTCACTTGCACGCCGCGCGCGCGTTGCGCAAAGTACGCAAAGTCTTCCGCGCCCATCGTCGGAGGTGGCGATTCGACGTTCAAAGCGCTGTGCGTACGCATGTAGGTTGCAAAGGCTCGTGCGAGGGGCCCGTCGTTGACGACCGGCGGATAGCCGTAGATCATTTCCAGGTTCGCCCGTACGCCGTATGCGGCTGCGACGCCGTCGATGATGCGCCGGGCACGCGCCTCCAGCCCCTGCCGAATCTCGGGATCGTGCGCGCGAAACGTGCCGGACATCTGGACCCGATCGGCGATGACGTTGTTGCGATAACCTCCCGAAATCATGCCGACGGTAACGACGACGCTCTTCAACGGATCGGTTTCGCGCGCCGCAATGTTTTGCAGAGCAAGGATCGTTGCGGCGGCGGGGGGGATCGCATCAGCCGCCGTGTGCGGATATGCGCCGTGGCCGCCGCGCCCTTCGACGACGATCTGAAACTCATCGGCGGAAGCATTCACGGGACCCGGCGTGATGCCGATGGTTCCCGCCGGTAATCGCACGTCGACGTGCAACATCGCGATCGCTTCGACGTGCGGATTTTCCAGCACGCCGGCTTCGATCATCGGCAGCGCTCCGCCCGGTTCGGGGCCTTCCTCCGCCGGTTGAAAAATACAGACGACGGTCCCAGCGAGGTGCGCGCGCTGCTCGTGCAACGTGCGCGCCGCTCCGAGCAGCATCGCGGTATGCGCGTCGTGTCCGCACGCGTGCATCACGCCTGCGTGTTCGGAAGCAAACGCTTCTCCGGATTGTTCCGGAATGGGTAGCGCGTCCATGTCGGCGCGCAGCGCCACCACACGGCCGGGCAACGCTCCACGCACGACCGCCTTCACCCCGGTCGGGGTAATGCGCTCGTGTTCGATGCCGAGCGAGACGAGTTCGCGTTCGATGAGCGCGGCGGTCTTGAACTCGTTATATCCGAGTTCCGGAAAGCGGTGGATCTCGCGGCGCACGGCGCGCACGCGCTCGATTGTCTCGTTTGAAACGGCGGACGTCATGCCGGTTTGATACTCTTGGCGGTAATCCCGGGCCTCTTTCGCGAACGCACCATGCCGGATGATACCGGCCGATTTGGCTCTAGCAAATATCGTCAATCAAACGAGCACCGTCTTCGAGCGGCAGCGGCCCGCGTATATGACGTATCAAGAGCACACGCATATCTCGGTGCCGTCGCTTGGCCGCAGCGGCGACATCGATCGCAGCGTCGCGGTGCGCGTAAGCGACGATCTTGCGGTCATGCACGATCTGCCGCAAGGGGCGACGCGCACCGGACCCGCGTTCCCGATCATCCCGTCGTTCAATCCGTTCTCGTGGTTTACGTTCACGTATCCGGCGCTCATCGAACCAGGCGGCCGGATCAATCGTGGCTTCTCGATCGACCTCAAGCAGGGTGCGGATTGGCATTTCGTGGTTCCAGCCGCCGACCCAAATGTGAACGGAACGATTTTTTACATCCCGTATTGGATTCCAAATTATGCACCCGACGCCACGGCGGACCGGGTCCATCTTTCGATCGCGGCGGGACCCGACATCGGTCGCGGCGCGATCTTTCCGTCCGGCGTTACGAGCGACGCCTCGAATCTTGCCTCGGAGATCCAATTCACCGAAAATCAGGGACCGACGCAAATCAGCCTCGACTTCGCAGTGCAGAGCGGATTCTGGATCGTCACGCATCTGCACTACGAAAGCGCCGCGCAGGCCGGTCCGTTTACCATAAAGTATGCCGCGGACACGACCTTCGATCAATTCGCATTTCCGGCGACGGCCCCCGACCCGCAGCTACAGTAGCAAGAATTCCTCGCGAGTCACAACGTACGATACGGACGGCGCTTCGTCGCGCATCAGTTGGGATGAAAACCGCATGCCGAGCTTCTTCATCACCGCGAATGAGGGCGCGTTGTCACGATGCGCCACTGCCCAAATCCGAGAGAGGCCGTGCAGGCGGAACGCATGCTCGAAGAGCGCGCGCGCCGCTTCGGTCGCGTAGCCGCGTCCCCAGAAGGGTCGCGCGATCGCCCAATCTGCCTCCGCCTCTCCGTCGCCGAGATTTGACGCGTGAACGCCGGAATGACCGACGATCGCGCCTCCGGCTTTTTCGGTGATGCAGTAGTTCGCGAGCTCCGTCAGCGCGTATGTTTCGATGACCTTATTAAGCGACGCCTCGAGTTCCGAGTACGACAGCGCAACGCCGCGCCCGAAGTAGCGCATCGCCTCGGGATCCCCATAAATCGCCATCGCTGCGTCGAGGTCCGCAAGCTCCCACCGCCGCAGCACGAGGCGGGCCGTTTCAAAGAGCACCGACGCTGCGTCTCTCCTTAGACGAGCATGTGGCCGTCCGAGCCGGCAACGACCGGTTCGCGCAAGCGACCATCCGTTTTCAGCACGAGGAAGCCTTGTTGACCCGACTCACGGTTTGGAGGGAGGCCGAGCTTCGCGAGCGTTTCTTCCGTCGTTTTGTACGTTTCGCCGATCTTCAGCATCTGCCGCGCCTGCTCGGGCGTCGCGATATCGCGCCCAATTTCGTGCGCCATGCGCACGTGGCGTTCGATCATTTGCACCGTCGTCATGCGCACGCCTTTTTTCGTATCCCAGAGGTTATCTTCGATTCCGGCCCGCGTGTGCTGACCGAGGGCGATCATCATCATGGAGATCGGATGTGTGAGCCTGAACGTCGTCTGATACGTGAAAAACGATCCGTGCGGCGTCCGGCGCACGAGCTCCATCAAGTCGAACGGATTGGCACCCAAGATCCCGCCGCCGCCGGTGCTAAAGAATCCGTTCATCGGACCCTTGTAGTGACCGCGGCGGATCATGCGCTCCACCAACTCGAGGCCGTGGACGTGCGGAAGCGCAAAGTACGGTTGAATGCCGTGTTCGACGCATAACTTCGTTTCTTCGATATAGAAGTCTGGTGTGGCGTCGGCGACCATGTTGGCGATGCCATGAAGGATCTCCGGATTGTTCAGATGCGTGCCGCCGAATGCGTCCTCGACCGTATGCAGTGCCGTCAAATCGTAAAGCGTCGTGCCGCAGGAGACGGTGATTTGATCCGGCTTCGGATCGATTTGCGTCAGCTTGTGCCGCTGCTCGTAGCTCCCGAATTTTCCGATCTCGCCCGGCTCGGGTGCAAACGAAATCGAGCCGCCGATCTGCAGAATCATCTTCGGCACGGCTTCGCGCAAGCGCGCGATCTGCTCGCCGTACTCCTTGAAGTCCTTCGAAATCTTGCCCGTTTTCGGGTCGCGCACGTGAATGTGCAACAGCGTCGCGCCGGCATTGTAGCAATCCACCGCCGCCTGTACCTGCTCGTCCCACGTCAATGGAACGTACCCCGGCGGTCCGTCCTGCGGGATCCACATCGGGCCGTACGGGGCGGCCGTGATCATGAGAGGTGCCATGTTCTCCGGCAGCAAGGAGTCGTCGGTAAAGTACGCCATCAAATTCTCCGTCTAAGTTTTTCGCTCAAAATGGGTTCGACCGATATCTAAGCACGAACAAACGCTCTCGCGTTATCCGAGATACGCAAACGTTACACCACACGGTTGCTCTGCTATGCAAGAAGAGATTTGGAAAGCGAGAGATTCGAACTCTCGGAACGCCGATGTCGGCCTGCGGCCGAATCGGCACGTTCAAAGCCCGATGAGCGTTCCGAGAGTCTCTGACACGCGCCCACGGATGAAAAGAAAAACCGGGAGTAACCCCGGTTTTTCCTTTCATTCGGAGAGGGAGAGATTCGAACTCTCGGAACGCTCATCACGTTCGCCCGCTTTCGAGGCGGGTGCCTTCAACCACTCGACCACCTCTCCGTGGCATGATGCGGATGACAAAAGACCGCTGCTTCGCGGCGGGCGGAAAAAACCTTGCGGCTACGCGCGGCGCTCTCGGAAGAATGCCTGGAGCTGAGCGGCCGTTTCGGCTTCCAGCACGCCCGCGGTGACGTCCACGCGGTGGTTCAGTGCAGGATGGCCGAGCACGTCGACGACGCTTCCGGCGGCGCCGCCTTTGGGGTCGCGGCATCCATAAACGACCCGCTTGA
>JAFAIW010000211.1 GCA_019236495.1 Vulcanimicrobiota bacterium
CATCAAAGTTACGACCGCCGGACGCACCGACGCGGGCGTGCACGCCACCGGTCAGGTGGTGTCGTTTGTCGCCGATCGCGCCTTTCCGATCGAACGCCTGACGCTGGCGCTCAACGCATCCCTCCCCGACGATCTGACGGTGCGGGAGGCGGCGAACGTCGCGGAGCGCTTCTCCGCGCGCTTTTCAGCGCTCGAGCGTACCTACGTCTATCTCGTGTGGAACCACGCGGTTCCATCGGCGTTGCTGGCCCGATACGCGTACCACGTCTACGGGGCGCTCGATCTCGATCGCATGGCGGAAGCGGCGCACGGGCTGATCGGCGAACATGATTTTCGCTCGTTTTGCGGGATGTTGCCCGAGAGCGGCCCGACGATTCGCACCGTTCGCGCGATCACCATGCGCCGGAGCGGAGATCTCGTGGTGTTGCTGCTGCGCGCCGACGGATTCTTACATCGTATGGTGCGCAATATCGTCGGAACGGTGTTGGAAATCGGCAACGGACGGCGCGATGTCGCAAGCATCGGGCCTACCTTGGCGGCGCGTTCACGAACCGAAGCCGGCCACACCGCACCCGCACACGGTCTCTATCTCGCCGGCGTTACGTATCCCGACTACGATTCGTTCAAGGCGCCGCCGCCGGCGTACGACGCGATGTAGCATCGCCGTCGCGTCCTCCCGGTAACCGCGGCAACACGCGCGAGCTTTCGATGGCGCTCCCTCCACCCTCAATCAATGCTTTGACTTGCGCCCGCAGCGCGCGCGACGCACCTTCGATCTCGGCGCTGGTTTGTAAGCTGCTGTGCGTCGCTTGCTCGAGCTTTCCGGCGGCGGCTTCAATGGCGGCGGAAGCCGAGCGCTGTTGCTCGATCGCGCCGGCGACCTGATCGGTGAGCATTTGCATGTGTGTGACCGTTTTCGTCATCGCTTGATTCGAGACGTTCTGCTCGTCGAGCGAGCGCGCGGCTTCGCGCATCAGAGCGTTCATCTGGCCGACGGAATGTACGATGGCGGAACTTCCGGCGGCTTGCGCCCGTGCGGACGTCGAGATCTGCTCGATCAGGCGGCTCGCTTCGGCCACCGATTGCAGGATGTCGGCAATGGCGCGCCCGGCCAAGTCCGCCATCTGCAGCCCGGTCGAAGCCCGATTTCCGGATTCCGTCGTCGAGCGAACGATCTCGCCGGTTTTTGCTTGGATGCCTTTGATCAGATTGCCGATTTCTTTGGTCGAACTCGCGGAGTTTTCCGCGAGCTTGCGTACCTCGGCCGCGACCACGGCAAAGCCCCGTCCGTGTTCGCCTGCGCGTGCGGCTTCGATGGCAGCGTTGAGCGCGAGCAGGTTCGTTTGGTCCGCGATCGTGTCGATCACTTCGACGATATTGCCGATCTGCGCGGAGGCTTCGCCCAGTTCTTTCATCTTGTCGCTGACCGAGCGAATGTCGGTCGCGATTTCGCGCGTCGACTCGACAAGCCGTTCTACTGCTTGTCCGCCGTCGCGGGCTTTTTCGTCGGCTTGCAGCGAGAGCTGGCTGGCCTCTTCGGCATTTCCAGCAACGTGCGTGACGGAATTGGCGAGATCGCCGATGGCGACGGAAACGCTCTCGACCGTGTCGGCCAGGCCCGTCATGTTGTCCGAAACGATCTTGATCGACGCAAAGGTCTGCTCGATCGCGGCGGACGAATCCGCGACGGCGTTCGCGAGCTGCACGGCGCCTTCATTGAGGCGGTTGACCGCATCGGCGGCGATATCGGCCGCATCTTTGGTCGCGCCGATCGCGTCGCCGTGCGCGCGCAGCGACGAGCCGAGCGCGGCTTGCCGCGCGATGACTCCATCCGCTGCGGTCCCCAAGGCCCGCAGGCCTCCGCTGCGCTCGCGCTGCGCGGCGACGAAAGCCGCAAAGTCGTTCAGGGCTTGGCTCGAGGTGGCCCCGAGCAGCTCTTCGGCCTCGACAAAGTCTGTAGGCCGTCCGGCGCGGACGTCTTCCATCGACCGGCAGAGGGCCCGGCGCTGGGCCGCAAGGCGCCCGCGCAGGGCCGTTACGGCCGCGAGGACGGCAAGCGCCGCAAGGGCGACGGCAGCCCCTAAGGCCCGTTCCAGGAGCGCGGGACCGGTCGCGACCAGGGCGAGACCGAGCAAGGCGAGCCCCGCGCAAAGCACGAGGGCGAGGACGGCAAAACGCGAGGAACTCATCCGTTCTCCTAAAGGTGCCGGGAAAGTCTATCCTAGCTCGAAGAGGATGCAGCCGTCGAGAGCCAAGCAGCTTGACGCTGCGAAGGCATCTCCGATACAATACCCCGGTTGCCGCACCGGGCGGCTCCAGCTTCCTTTTCCCGAAGGCGACCAACAACGACGATGCGCACGTTTCAAATGAAGACCGCGGAGGCCCAGCACGACTGGTTTGTCGTCGATGCTGCCGGCCAACGCCTCGGCACGCTTGCCGTGCGGATCGCGCGTGCGCTTTCGGGCAAGCACAAGCCGACGTGGACGCCGCACATCGACGACGGCGATCACGTGATCGTGCTCAATGCGGAGAAGATCGAGCTTGGCGGGAACAAGTGGACGCAGAAGTTGTACCGCCGCCATAGCGGATTCCCCGGCGGGTTGAAGACGGAAACCGCGCACGAAGTGCACGCCAAGCATCCGACGCGTTTGATCGAAGAAGCGGTGCGCGGGATGCTGCCGACCAACCGCATGCGGGACGTGCAACTGCGCCGCCTGTCCGTCTATCCGGGCGACGCCCATCCGCACGGCGCGCAAAAGCCCGTGGATCTGCCGTAGGAGCACACGTTGACCGAAGCTTTTCAAGGAACAGGCCGCCGCAAACGCTCGATCGCGCGCGTGAAGCTCTCGCTCGGACAGGGCGTGATCACGATCAACAAGCGTCCGATCGACGAATACTTTACGCGGCCGAGCTTGCAGCAAATCGTGCGCCAGCCGCTGGATGCCACGCAGAGCGCGTCGCGGTTCAATATCGATGTGAAAGCCGAAGGCGGCGGGATCGCCGGGCAAGCCGGGGCGGTACGTCACGGGATCGCGCGCGCATTGCTCGCAATGGACGAGTCGCTGCGCGAGACGCTGCGCCGGGCCGGCCTTCTGACGCGCGATCCGCGCGAAAAAGAATCGAAGAAGTACGGCCGCAAGCGCGCCCGCAAACGCTTCCAATTCTCCAAACGCTAAAAGTTCGGTCACCAGAACACGAGCGTAACGGCGGCGACATAACCGCGACACGATCGCGGCGTAAGGTCGACGCATGGTCGATCTCGCTTCGGATTTACTCACCGCGTTCGACGGCGCCCGGCAACGACTGACGGCCGCTGCGCGAGGCGCGATGCGCGCGCAAACGCCGTACGGCGACGGTGCGAGCGATGGCCGGATGTCCGAGCTCGCCGAAGACGCCACATTTGCCGAAGCGCTGTTGGCAGCAATGCACGCGCGTTTGACGGAAATCAAGGCGGCCACGAAG
>JAFAIW010000254.1 GCA_019236495.1 Vulcanimicrobiota bacterium
GATCGTCGATCCTCACGATCGGATACGGCGACATCACGGCGAGGAGCGGCCTGGGGCGGTTGCTCGCCCTCGTCGCCGGTGCGTCCGGGCTCTCCGTCGTCGCGATTACGACGACGTACCTCTTTGCGGTGTTCGGCGCGTTTCAGCGGCGCGAAGTGTTCGTCGTTCTGGTGGGTACGCGCGCGGGATCTCCGCCGAGCGGCGTCGGTTTGCTGGCGATGCACGGAGCGCCGGAGATGCGCGACGAGCTACCGTCGACGTTCCGCGAAGGACAACGATGGGCGGCGGAAGTGATGGAATCGCACCTAGCGTACCCGATCCTGGCATTCTTTCGCAGCAGCCACGATTACGAATCCTGGCTCGGAACGCTCGGCACCCTGCTCGACGCTGCGACGCTGGTCTTGACGACCGTGAACGACGCGTCGCTGGGGCAAGCGAAAGTGATGTATGCGGTGGGACGGCATGCCGTGCAAGATCTTGCACACTATTTCAACTTCGGTGAGGATGGCGTGCGCGTTCCGGGCGTGGAACGCGAGGAATTCGAGCGCGCGCGGGCGACGTTGCAAGAAGCCGGTTACGAGGTGCGGCCCCTGGAGGAGGCATGGAGTGCTTTCATGGAGCTGCGCTGTGCCTACGCTTCGCAGCTCAATGCCATGGCGCGGTATTGGGAAGTTCCACCCTTACAGTGGATCGGCGATCGCTCGCTGATCGCCGATCACTTGCGTCTTGCGACGCATCAATCAAAATCCGTGGGCGTGCGCGTGTAAGAAGGCGCGCGCTTCGTTGATGGGAAGCGCGAAGCCAATGGAGCGTTCTTCGTCGAACCGCGATTCCGCGATCGCGACGACCGCGCCGTCTTCGGAATCGGTAAACACCGGACCGCCGCTTTCGCCCGGAACGATGGGCAAATTCAATTCGATCGCGTGTTTTCGAAAGCTCGAAATTCTTCCCGAATCGATCGACGTCGCCAGGCCCAACCCTTCGTCTTCGAACGCGTCGGGAATCGGATAACCCATCACGCCGATTTCTTCTCCCGGAACGAGCAGCGACGAATCTCCGAGCGTCGCGGGCGGAAGGCCGGAGCGCGGCGTATGCACGACCGCCAAATCGAGATCGCTATTCATCGCGACGACGCGCCCGATGATCTTTTGGCGATTATTGATGGTCACGTGCAAATTGTGCGCGCCGTCCACCGCGTGTTGCACCGTGAGAATGTCGCTTCCCCATTTTCCGCTGGAGACGACGACGCCCGTCGCGTACGCGTCGTCCCAGCCCTTCCCGTCGTCGGAACGCACCTGCATCGTCAACAACACGACCGAGGGCGCGAGTCGATGCACCGCGCTGACGAACGGATCGGTGTGGTTTTGCGAACACGACCACAAGACGGCGAGCGCGATCAGAGCGAGCGGTTTCATGGAAAACGCTGCGCCAATTCGCTGCGGAGCGCCTCGATGCCCGCGCCGGTTTTTGCACTCACGGGAAGGCCCGCGAGCGCCGGAAGCTCGCCTCCTTGTGCGTCGGTCTTGTTGAACAGCGCAAGGCGCGGCTTCGCATCGAGTCCTAGCTCGTGCAGGATCGTCAGCACGCTCGCTTGCTGGCGAGGCCAATCGGGGTTGGCGGCGTCGTTGACGAGCAACAGCAGGTCGGCTTCGTCGAGTTCTTCGAGCGTGGCGCGAAACGCGTTGACCAAATCTTTCGGAAGGTCCGTGATGAAGCCGACGGTATCGACCACGCGCGCGTACCGCTCGGGAGCAAGATACACCCGGCGGACCGTGGGATCGAGGGTCGCAAAAGGCTGGTCCGCCACGAAAACGTCGCTGCGCGCGAGCCGGTTGAGCAGCGACGATTTTCCGACGTTCGTGTAGCCGACGAGGGCGATCAGCGGTTCGCGCGTGTGACCGCTCCGGCGCGTCCGGCGCGCCCGGCGCACGTCGTCCAACGCCCGCGAGAGGTGCGTGATCCGCTGCGCGATGCGGCGCCGGTCCGTCTCGAGCTTCGTTTCACCGGGTCCGCGCGTTCCAACCCCGCCGCCCAGCCGCGAGAGATCGGCGCCCGCCCCCAGCAAGTTCGATTGCCGGTAGCGTAATTGCGCGAGCTCCACTTGCAGCTTGCCTTCGCGGCTGCGCGCGTGACGCGCGAAGACGTCGAGAATGACCATCGTGCGATCGACGATGGGCAGCGGAAGCAGCTTTTCGAGATTGCGTCGCTGCCGCGGGCGAAGCTCGTTGAGCACGAAGAGATGCGTCGCGTGCACTTCCGCGGCGCGCTCCAGCAGTTCCAGCGCCTTTCCGCGACCGACGAGATACGCCGGATCGACCGCAGCGCGGCGCTGCACGACCGTATCGACCGGACGCACGCCCGTCGCTTCGATCAACGCGAAGAACTCTTCGAGCTCGGGTTCGATCGGCCGCGACGGGTCTTCGAGATCGACGGCGACGATTATCGCGCGAGGGGCGTCAACCGTTCGATGAGCCACTGCAGGCCTTCATTGTAGCGCGGTCCCGGATGCTCGAGTACCGCCGGAGGAAAAAAGAAAACGTGCTTCGCGCGCACCGCATCGAGCGAACGCCACGGCTCGCGATTCAAGACTGCATCGAGATGCGCGTCCGACGGCGCCAAGATTGCATCGGGCTGCAGCCGCAGGAGCGCCTCGGGCCCGTACGGCGCATACGCGCTGCCGATGTTTCCGGGCGCGTTGACCGCACCCGCCAACGCGATCAACGTCGCAATGTACGATCCGTCGCCGGCGGTATAAATGGGCATCGCGGTAAGTGCGATGAAGGCTCGCGGGCGCTTGCGAAAGTGGACGCTTGCGCGGAGCGCTCGCGTTCGCGCTTGCAACGCGGTGACGAGCGTGCTAGCGCGCGTGCCGTTTCCGGTCAGCGCGCCGATACGTTCGATGTCGTGATAGACGTCGTCGAGCGTGTCGTCGCGCAACAAGGCCACGTCGATCCCGGCGCGTTGTAACGGCGCGACGAGGCGCGCTTGCGATGGGATCCCGACAATCAGATCGGGATGCAGCGTCAGGATCTTCTCCGCATCGATTGACGCAAAGTCGCCGACGACGGGAAGGGACGCGGCGGCCGGAACGCCGCCCGCCGACGGGTCGCCGCTGAACCGGTCGACGGCGATCACGCTCGAACCCGCGCCCACCGCGAAGAGGTCTTCGGTCATCGACGGAATCAGCGAGACGACGCGGTGATGCGGCCCCGCCGTCGCGTGCGTGCGGTTTTCCGAGCACCCTGCGCTCGCGCACAACAGCGCGGCGAGCGCGATACGTTTGAACATCGCGCGCTGCGCTTTCGCGAGCCAGGAGTGCGCGCCTGCGCTTTCGTATGTTTGCGGTATGCCTCCGCGCGCGGGAAGCCGGTCGAATGCCGGCACGGTCGCGCCACTGTAGGCGGGGAGCCGCTCGAGACCACCGCATTGGGAAGGTCCGAGCATAGGGCGATGATCCGCGAGTCAGGATACCAGCGCTGAGGACAGCTTGCACCACCTCGCATGAAGGAAGGGAAGCAATGTTCTCACTGGTTTTGGCGACCGCCGTCGCCGCATCCCCGAGCCCCTCTCCGACCCCGCCGCCCGAAATCGCACACGTCGTCACCAGCGATCGCTCGGACGAAACGCTCGCCAACAGCATTCGCACCACGTACGTCGTCACCAAAGCCGAAATCGCACGGCGCGGCGCGCAAAACGTCGCCGATGCAATCGCGTCCGTACCGGGTGTGACCATCGGCCGCTACGGCGCAATCGGCTCCGCCGCCAACTACGGCATCCGCGGAAGTAATTCCGCACAAACGCTCGTTCTGATCAACGGCGAACCGGCGCCGGGGAGCCTCGCCAACTCCGTCGATCTCGCGACGCTGCCCACCATCGGCGTCGACCGCATCGAAGTCGTCGAAGGCGGCGGCTCGACGCTGTACGGCACGGGCGCCGTCGGCGGCATCATCAACGTGATCACCAAACCGTCGACCGGCTCGAGCGCTTCGGTGCTCGCGGGCTCTTTCGGCGAAGGAGCGCTCGACCTGCAAGGGCGCATGCTCTCGCTCGAACGCATCGTTTCGAACAATGACTTTCCGCTGCCGAACGGAACGGCGCGCCAAGATTCGGACTACGAAGCGACCGCCGGGCGTTTCTCGCTCGACCATTCGCTCGGGGCGCTGCGCGTGTCGCTCAGCGCCGGCTTGAACGCCGCGCACTTGGGCGCGCCCGGACCGATTACGTTTCCAACGCTCAGCGCCCGTCAAAATTCCCTCGACGAAGACGCGGAGCTGACGCTGCGCCGCGATACCGCACGCGCCGGCACCGTGTTGGAGATCAGCGGCACGGAGCAGCAAATCGCTTTCTGGTGCGATCCGATCGGCGATCCCGGCACGTCGAGCGGCGGTTGCTTTCAACCGCTGACGGCCACGAGCACCGAGGGGCGCGCCGGATTCGATCTTCGGAATACGGTGGATTCCGCGCACCAACGGCTGACGTACGGGATCGATGCGTCGCGCGGCGTCGTGCGGAGCGATTCCGGTGGAACGGCCTTCGATCCGGTTAGTTTCGCACCGCTTGCACCCACCGTCGATGCATTAGCCCAGACGGCATTCTACGCGCAAGACTCGATCGCGCTCCGCGACGCCCGGGTCTATGCCGGAATTCGCGGCGAGCGCGACGGAGGATTCGGGGGCGCGTATTCGCCGTCGCTCGGCTTCGCGAAAGGGTTCGGCGTGTTGACGCTGCGCGCGAATGCGGCCACCGCGTTTCGCGCGCCGAATGCGAGCGAACTGTATTTTCCCGGCTATGGCGCGTGCAGCACGCCGGCGTTTGCGTGCAACTTGAGTCCCGAGCGCGCGAAGGTCGCAGATGCGACACTGAGCGACGGCACCGTTCTAGGCGGAGCCTCGTTCGGATGGTTCGTAAACGACACAAACGATTTGATCGTACCGACGCAAGTCAGCCCGACGCTGTTCTATCCGCAAAACGTCGACCATGCCGCGATCGAAGGTTTGATGTTTACGCTGCGCACCGCGGCGCGCTATCATCTTTTCGCGGCGATTGACTGCACGGATCTGTATAAAGCCGAAGATCTCGACGCGGGGCATCGGTTACCCAACGACCCGGTCTTGAGCGCGAATCTGCGCGTTGGATACGCGGCCGGTGCGCATGGGTGGCTCGATCGCGCGGAACTCTGGGTGCACTCGGCGGGTGCAAAGTACAACCCGTTTCCCGCTCCGCAAGCGTGGGCGAACGCCATCGCGTACACCGGCGTCGACGCGCTGGTGGCGCTTCGGGTCGGATCGCGCACGTCGCTCAACTTGCGTGGCGCAAATGTGTTCGATGCGCGTTATGCGCAAGTCACGGGTTTTCCGATGCCCGGATCGAGCTTCACTCTCGAACTCGTGACGCGGTAGCGTGTCGCTGCGCCTCGCCGGCATCGCGCTCTTCGCGATTATCGCGTGCGGTGCGAGCGTGCTCGTCGGCGGGGCGTCGCTTCCCTTTTCCGCGACGCTCGGCGCGCTCGTTCATCCGCACGCCGCGAGCGATGCGAATGCGATTGTCTGGCAGCTGCGCATGCCGCGCATTGCGAGCGCCGCGCTGGTCGGCGCGTCGCTCAGTTTGGCGGGTGCAATGCTTCAAGGGATGCTGCGCAATCCGATCGTCGATCCGTATCTGACGGGCGTGAGCGCGGGCGCGGGCGCGGCGATTGCCATCGCGGTGGCGCTCGGTGCGGCCGCGCCGAGCTTGCCGGCGCTCGGCTTTGCGAGCGGCATCGCGACCGCACTCTTGGTGACGACGCTGGCGCGGCGCGGAACGGGAATTGACGCGACGCGTTTGATTTTGGCGGGCGTTTCGCTGTCGGCGCTGTTCTCCGCGGCGATTGCACTCGTCTTGACGCGCGTCTCGCAATCCGGCGCGGCTGAGGAAATTTTGGCGTGGATTGCGGGTTCGCTCGCGGGGCGCGGATGGAGCGACGTCGGATGGACGTTGCCGTATCTCGTGGCCGGCGTGGCCCTAGGTTTGCTCGCGGTGCCGGCGCTCAATGCGTTGCGCTTGGGCGACGCGCGGGCGGAAGCGCTCGGCGTGAACGTTTCGCGCGCGCAGTGGATGGTACTCTCATCGGCGTCGCTGCTGGCAGCGGGATCGGTGGCGCTGGCGGGGATCGTCGGGTTCGTCGGGCTGATCGTTCCGCACATTGCGCGTCGTTTGGTTGGAACGGACATGCGATGCGTGATTCCGGCCGCGATGCTCTTCGGCGCAGGATTTATGGCGCTGGCGGACGCGGCGAGCCGCACGCTCTTCGCGCCGACGGAGCTTCCGATCGGGGTGTTGCTGGCGTTCATCGGCGTACCGACATTTCTGTATCTCTACCTGCAGCGACGGGTGCCTACGTGATCGCGGTGCGCGGCATCGGCGTGCGCGCGGGCGGTCACGAGATCTTGCACGACGTTACGTTCGACCTCGTGCCGAACACCTTCACTGCCGTGCTTGGAGCGAACGGCGCGGGAAAGACGACGCTCGCCCGCGCCGTCGCGGGCTTGCAACGCGTCGCATCGGGCGCGCTCGAGTTGGATGGACGCGCACTCGTGGACCTTCGCCCAAACGAACGAGCCCGGCGCATCGCATACATGGCGAGCGACGACGCGGTGGTCGAAGGCATGAGCGTGCGCGACGTCGTGGCGACCGCGCGCTACGCGTATCACGAATGGTGGGATTGGACGGAACACGCCGGCGATGCGCGGGCCATTGCCGCCGCTCTGGATGCCGTCGCGATGGAAGCGTTCACCGGGCGCGGGTTTGAATCGCTCTCCAGCGGCGAGCGGCAGCGCGTGTGGCTGGCGGCCGGGCTCGCACAGGAAGCGCCGCTGCTCGTACTGGACGAGGCGACGAGCCATCTCGACGTGCGCGTCGCGCACGAGATTCTCCAGTTGTTGCGAGAACAGCGCGATCTCGGCAAAACCGTCGTCTGCGTGC
>JAFAIW010000105.1 GCA_019236495.1 Vulcanimicrobiota bacterium
CCACGCACGCAGATCTGGATCGCGCGGTGTCGGCGGCGCGCCGGCAATTCGATGAAGGCAAATGGCCCACGATGGCGGCCTCGCGCCGCGCCAAGGTCTTGTACAAAATTGCGCAACGCATCGCGGAACGAGCCGACGAGCTGGCGCTGCTCGAAGTGCGCGACAACGGAAAAACCCTCGCGACCGCCAAGGGCGAGCTCGGCGCGATCGTCGACACGTTCGAGTTCTATGCGGGAGCGGCGACGAAAAATTACGGCGCAACGCTTCCCGCGCCGATGCCGAATTACGCCGCCGCAACGGTGCTCGAGCCCGTCGGCGTGGTCGGTGCGATCGTTCCGTGGAACTTTCCATTGTTGCTCGCGGCTTGGAAGGTCGCGCCGGCGCTCGCCGCTGGGTGCACGCTCGTTCTCAAACCCGCACCGTCGACGCCGCTCACCGCGATCGAGCTCGGCAAGATCGCGCTCGAGGCGGGTCTTCCGGAGGGTGCGCTCAACGTCGTCACCGGCGCCGGAAACGAGCTCGGTCAATGGCTGGTCGAACATCCCGCCGTCGACAAGATCGCGTTCACCGGGAGTAGTGCAACGGGCAGACGCGTCGCTGCAACCGCCAGTACGACGCTCAAGCGCGTGTCGCTCGAGTTGGGCGGCAAGTCTCCTTCGCTCGTTTTCGACGACGCCGACGTCGACGCGGCGGTAGCCGGGGCGCTGTACGGCATTTACTACAATGCGGGACAAACGTGCGAGGCGCGTTCGCGATTGCTCGTGCACGAGCGAATTTACGACGAGTTTCGGGAAAAGTTTTCGCAGCATGCGCAGAAGTTGCGGGTGGGCAATCCGGAAGACCCCTCAACGCACGTCGGCGCCATTACCCTGGAAGCGCAATTCGAAAAAATCGCGGCATACTGCAAGACCGGCGTCGAAGAAGGCGCGAAGCGTCTTTTCGGCGGCGAGCGACTCGCCGCCGGCGACGGCTTCGAGGGTGGAATGTTTTGGGCCCCGACGGCGTTCGAATCGGAGCCGAGACATCGCATCGCGCGCGAGGAAATTTTCGGTCCGGTCGCGGCACTTCTCCGCTTTGCCGATGAGGCGGAGGCAATTCGACTGGCTAACGATTCGGAATACGGACTATCGGCGAGCGTTTGGTCGCAAAACATCGGACGAGTGCATCGCCTGATTCGAGGCCTGCGGTCGGGGACGGTCGCGGTCAACACGCCATACGCGGTTTTTCCCGGAGTTCCGTTCGGCGGATTTCGTCAGTCGGGGTACGGCCGCGAGCTCGGCATGGAAACGATGCGCCTCTATTCGGAGACGAAAAGCGTTATTACGTATATGGGCGAAAAACCAATCCAACCGTTTGGGGCGTAACGACATCGAACAACTAAAAATCGGTCAAACCTACGAAACGACCTACGGAACGCTTTGGAAAGACGGCACCTACTTTCCGCGCGGAACGAAGGTCACGGTCGTCGGCCTTCATCTCGATCAGGGATATTGCGTGCGCTTTCCCGCGGAGGTCGACGGAGAACCGCTCGAAACGTGGGAGGACTGGAGCGAGTGCGACTTCCTCGCCGCGGAAGGCACCGTCGAACCCGCCAAAACGATTTCCGCTGCAGTGCTTGCAGAAGCGCGCGAGGTCCTGAGCGACGCGGAAGACGGCTGTCATTTGCATCTGCACGAAGGCGAAGAGTAGCCCCCCTTTATCGGGGATAGCGAAGAAAAATGACACAACGTCCCGCTTCCTACGGCAGGCAATAGAACAAGCCGCGCCAAAGCGCGCCGACACACACAATTTCTTCGGAAAAGTTGGAGTTCGCCGCTTGAATTTTCATCGCTGCTTGCTCTTTGTTCTGGGAACGTTCGGCGTGGCGCTCTCGGGTTGCGGCGGCGGGAGCACATCCGGCTCGATGCCGTCCGGGCCGACCCCGTGCCCGAACGGCTTCACCGGAACGCCGCCGAATTGCACGCAGACGCAAGCCAGCGGATCGTTCACGCCGCAGTCGACGCAGACGAGCGCGTCGCTTCCGGCGGTCGGCGGATATTCAGGGTCGATCACCGTTCCGGCATTGACGTCCGGTTCGGGAGCGGTCGAGGTGACCACGTACACGACGTTGCCGCTCGGCCTACCGCAATTGCAAAGCGCAGCGCGGATTCCGCAGTCGGTCAACACCGCACTGCTCTACTTCAGCTTTGTATCCGCATCGACGCTAACGTTCGCCGGAACCCCCGGCCTCAGCGTAACGTTGCCCAGCGCTTCACTCTGTTCGACGTGTTTCATTGCGGAATACGAGAACGGACAATGGGTGACCGTGCTCGGGCCCGGCACGATATCGGGCAACAGCGTCGTGTTTGCGGCGTCATCGGCGCCGCTGACGCTGCCGGGCGGGCAAACGGCGTATTTCGCCCTCTACAACGGCAGTGGGACGCTCGCGCCCGATCGTCCGTCGGCGCCGGGCGACACGTTTTCGTTTGCCGGAACGTCGGTTCGTTCCGATGCGTACACGTATCCGAGCCCGAGTCCGCAGCCTTCGACGGTTGCGAGCATCGCAGTGACGCAAAACGTCGTGGTCAGCAGCGCGAGCAATCCGTTCGGCAGCGGAACGGTGACCGACTTCAACACGGTCGAAAGCGATGCGGCAACGTTGCAGACCCTTACCACCACCACCGACGCGTATTATACGTTCAACCCGATCGGTTCGCAGAGTCAGATGTTGCTGGTGGGATCCAAAGCGACGGACGATGCCGGAAACACCTTCTCGACGCAGTACACGACGCCCCTCATCGTCGACGTCGTACCGGAACAATCCGGTCAAAGCTGGACGAATACGCCGGGGGCCACGATCGTTCAAAATACGATCGACGGCAACGCGTATAACCGCAGCGTTCTCGCCGACGGTTCCTACACCGAAAACGACACGCTCTACACCGGATCCGGTGCTGGGAACTATCCGTTCATCAACACAACGTATTCCGACGCGACGAATGGAACCGCGACGTTCTCGGTTAAGCGCAACTACGATGCCGGAAGTACCGTCGGCGGCGGCTTCAAGACGATCACGTACACCATTACCTTTGCGGCACCCGCGTCGAACGCGATTTCCGCCGTCGTAACGAGTCAATCGCTGCCGTTCCCGCCCGCGACGCCGCCCCCGTCGCCCGCGCCGGCGACGGTCGCCAACATTCCGGCATGGTTTGCCTCGGGCGCGAAGCTCTACACCGAGACCGATGCAAACAAAGGTAGCGCGACGATCCCCGCGTCGTGCAATCTCGGAGCGTCGTTCGGAACGACCGGAAATCATTTGAACCAAAAGATCGTGCAGCTCGATCTCGTCTTCGGAACGAATGACACCACGACCATCGATACGTACGTCGTCCCCGGGTTTGGGCCGGTGTGCACGCAGCTTTCGGATACCCTCGCGGCGTTCTATAACTACAATCAGGATTGGCTCGACATCAATATACCGGATCCGACGCCCCTCCCGGGTTTCTTCCTGATCTCCACCGCGACGAGCGCCACCGTGCCGATGCACACGACCACGATCAACGAAACGTTGACGCTGACCGCCGCCGGTGCGTCGAACCATTCCGTCGCGAGACGCGCCGAGAGTTCCACCGAAGCGATGACGGCCGCCGTGACGAACGTGCGCTTGCAGCTCGCGCAGTGGAAGATGCGCGAGCGCGCCAAAGCATTGGAAGGGCTTGCCTTGCGGATGTTCGCTGCGGGAGGAGCCCACCGATGATCGCGACGCGCAGGTCGATCTTTCTCGCAGTGACCGTCGCGCTGAGCCTTTCGGCGTGCAGCGGAGGCGGCCAGAGCAGCTTACCGGCGCAACCCCAAACGCAAACGCCGCCGTACAGCGGTCCCGCGACGCTCGCGAATTTTCAATGGGGTCAAGATCTCATGGCGAAAGCGCAGTACGTCGGTCCTGCGCACTTCGGCTACGCCAGCGTGGACGTACTCGTCAACCCGCAGAACGCTTCCGCACTGGAGCAGTACGCGCTTTCCGCGAGCGATCCGTCGTCCGCGAACTATCGGCGCTTCCTCACGCCGCAAGACATTGCAAATCGCTACGGCGCGACGCAAAAAGACTATCAAGCCGCCCAGAAATATTTCTCGTCGTACGGGTTGTCGCAAGCCGGATGGCCGCAACGCGAGATTCTCACCGTAGCGGGGAAACAGAGCGCGTTGGAAGCCGCGTTCGGCACGAAGTTTGCGACGTATGCATATCAGGGCGTCACGTTTGCGGCACCCTCCACGCCGCCGCATTTCTCTACCGTCGTCCCGGTGACCGCGGTGGGCCGTTTGGTGCGGCTCTCGCTCTATCGTTCCTACATGCTGTCGGGGCCCGGTTTGGGCGGCTTGCGCGGCTACAGTCCGCAACAGTTGGGGCGCGGTTTCGATTACTCCGGGGCGTGGGAAGCGGGCTACACCGGAAGCGGCATCACGATCGGCATTATGGGAACCGGCCCGATTTCGTCGCAAGACGTGCCCGCGCTCGGAACGCTCTTCGGCGCTAAGGTCGCGACGGTTACCGAAAAAGACGCAACGAATCAAGCTCCCGGTCCCGCCAACGGGAATACCGGATCGATCGCGGTCGATCCCAACCCCGGTGGCCTCGCGCCCGTTCCTCCCGTAACCGCGCCCTGCGCCACTCCGGGGACGCCCGACTACCTGACGTGCAACCCGGAAGACGGCGAAGCGCAGATCGATACGGAAGAAACCGCGTCGCTTGCACCCGGCTCGAACGTGACCTTTTATAACGCGTACAATCCGGCGCTTTGCATCGATTCGCAAAACAACTTGGCCGCGCCGCCGTGTCCGAGCGGATTTCACGCGACCGCGCTGCTCGGCATCGCGCTCTTCGACGACGAAGTGCAGCAAGCGATTGCGGACAACACGGCGGACGTCGTTTCGATCAGCATTGGTCTGGGCGAACCGCTCGAGCCTTCGACGTACGTCAATTCGGCGGGCAACGGAATCGGACAGATCGAGATGGCGTCGCTGGCGGCCGAGGGAATCGCGGTGTTCGTGTCGTCGGGCGATACCGGAGCCTTTGAATGCACCGGTTTCACGCTCTCTCCGGGGCCGCCGGTCTTGACGCCGTGCGTTTCGTATCCGGCCGGCGACAGCAACGTCACGTCGGTCGGCGGCGTCAACATTCCGCTCGACGCCACCGGAAAATCGACCTCGCAAATCACCGCGTGGGGGTTCCAAACGACGCTCGGTGGCCCGGGTGATTTTGCCAACGACATCGGATCGGGCGGCGGCGTCTCGACCATCGTTCCGCCGCCGCCATATCAGAAGGGGTTGAGCGCATTCGGCGTTCCCGGAACGCTCACGGGACGCGCGCAGCCCGACGTTTCGCTCGATGCGGACCCGTCGACCGGACCGGCTCTCGTCGAAAACGCTCCCTTCCCATCGCAAATGTCCGTCGGCTCGGTGGGCGGAACGTCGGTCTCGGCGCCCGAGATGGCGGCGATGTGGGCGCTCGTTCTGCAAGCGTGCGGCGCCACGCCCTCGTGCGCAACCTCGACCGGCGCAAAACCCTATCGCCTCGGCAACGCCGCGCCGCTGCTTTACGCTATCTCCGGCCTCGCGTACGCGCAAGGTTCCGGCGGTCCGGCGGGCTTCACGCCGCACCTGCCGGGGAGTAGCGTCTTCTACGACGTTCTCCAAGGATCGAACATCGCGAATGGTCCAGGCGGCGCGCCGCCGACGCCGTTGCCCGGCGGATACGTCGCAGGCCCGGGCTACGATCTGGTGACGGGCATCGGCGTTCCGTTTGCCGGACATTTGATCCAAGCGGTGACCGGAAAAACCGTCCCCTAGCCAACACTTCAGCCGTTTCGGCCATCTCTTCTTACGATGGCGCTCGCGCTCGATTCTCAACTCATCGACGACGCTCGCTGCGGCGGGGCGGCGCTCGACCGTTTGATCGAGACCGTTTGGCCCGAAGCGTTTCGGATCGCGAAAACCATTTTGCGCGATCGTGCGCTTGCGGAAGATGCCGCCCAAGAAGCGTGCGCGGCGATCGCGCGAGGGTTGCCGGAGCTTCGAGACTCCGCGCGATTTTGCTCGTGGAGTTACAAGGCAATCGTGCGCCACGCAATCGCCGTTTCGCGGCGGCGCTCGCCGATGCAGTCGCTCGAGACACTCGACGAGCGCGGCATCGCGCACGATGCGACCGACGCGCTCGACTTGGCTGCGGCGCTGGCCGCATTACCGGTTTCACAGCGTGCCGTCGTGGTGCTGCATTATTACGCGGGGTTCAAAAGCCGCGAAATCGCCGCGGCCACCGGAACGTCCGCGGTAACCGTTCGTTTTCACTTGATGCTTGCGCGACGCGCATTGCGAGCGGCTCTCACCTCGAACGACGCCGCACCCGCGCCGCGCCCGGAGGCTGCCGATGCTCGCTGACGCTCGCATTTCAACGTTGCTTCGCACGACGATCGCCGCAATCGACGTTCCACCCGCTCCCGTGCAAGAAATCCGCGCAAAGATGCGCCGCGAGCCGCTTCGGCCCGCGCGCGGCCGGTACGTTGCAGTCGCGGCCGCCGCGGCGGTTGCGCTGGCAATCGTGGCATTCCCGCGCGAATCGTTCGGCGTGGTCGAGAGCATGGAGGCGAAGATCGCACAAATTCTGCATTGGGTGCCCCCGCCGCCCCCGCCCAAATCGGTCACCGACAAAATGGTGACGCGCGAGGTTTCGTTGTCCGAAGCCCAAGCACGGGCGGGCTTTACCGTCGTGTCGCCGGCCGGATTGCCTCCCGACGTCGTCCGGCAAACGATTTCGATGGCGCCGACCGGAGTTTACGATACGCAAGCGCGCGCGTGGCGGAGCGGTCCACCGGCGGTTGGATTTCAGTACTGGCGTCGCGACGGCCGTTCGTTCGTGCTTCTCGCGCACCGCGCGGACCCGCACGAGCCTGCACCGTCGAAATTCGTGTACGAAGACATGGGCGGTCCGGGGAAGCTCGTCCTGATCAAGCGCGAGCTCTTTGTTTGGCGCAACGGGAATCAAACGATGCAAATCGCAGCAGGCGACGCTATCAGCGCGCGGGAAATCGTGGCGATCCGCACCGCGATGCACGGTACTGCGGTAGCAACTGTCGACACCCCGCGAGCTTCGCGATCGAAAACCGACGTCATGTACAAGATTCCCTAAAGCGCGGCGCCCTGTTGGCGCTGTGCTTGGGTCTGCTGCTGTTCGGCGGTTGCGCACGCGAGGGGGGCGCGCTCGGTCCCGCCCACGTGTTGCGCATCGCGTATCCGGCGGATCCGGGTTCCCTCGTTCCGCTCATCGCCAGCGACCAAGACATCATCGCCCTCGACGCGTTGTTTTGCCAAACGCTGGTCGGGCTCGATGCGAACAACCGCGAAGTTCCGATTCTCGCAACCCGCATTCCGTCGCGCCAAAACGGGGACGTCTCGCGCGACGGCTTGCAGATTACCTATCATCTGCGGCCGGATGCTCGCTTCGCGGACGGTGTCGCGCTGACGGCGGCCGACGTTGCCTTCACCTACCATGCCATCTTCGACCCGCGCAACCGCACCGCGTCGATCGAGCCGTATCGCCGCATCGCGTCCTTGCAAACGCCGGACGCCCACACCGTCGTGCTGCATTTGCGCGCGCCTTGGAACGCCGCACCCTTTGCCTTGTTCGCGCAGGCGGATTACGTTTTCGGCATTTTGCCGAAACATGCGTTCGCGGATACGAAAGTCGTCGGCAGCTCGTGGGAAGACGCTCCGTTCGGCACCGGACCGTTCCGGGTGAAAACGTGGCGGCGCGGCGATCGCATCGTGCTGGAGCCGAATCCATTCTTTCGACCGCGCCCCAAGCTCTCGCAAATCGTCCTGCAGATCGTCCCGAATTTGAACGCCAACTTCATCGCGCTTCGCTCCGG
>JAFAIW010000269.1 GCA_019236495.1 Vulcanimicrobiota bacterium
CGGCAGGGCGGAAGGCGTGGGCAACGGGGTCGCCGTGGGCGTCTGTGCGGAAGCGCCCGCCGCAACGAGCAGCCAACCCAGAAGCGCGAACGCGACAACGCGGCCCATGGCACGCTCGCTATGCGCGGCACCAGGCCGGCACCTGCATTCGACCGCGAAATATGGTATGGTAAGGCTTTCGCGAAAGGGGTGAGCGAATGCTCGGCGTGTTGGCGCGCGATCAAGAAGCCGTGGCGGCGGTGATAGGGGCTGGAAGGTTTGCCTCGCGCCGCGGCTGGATGCCCGCGACGAGCGGGAACATTTCCGCGCGCATCAACGACCGGCTCGCGTGCATCACGCGGTCGGGTGTCGACAAAGGCGACCTCGTTCCCGGCGACGTGATGACGATTGCGCTCGACGCACCGCTTCCGGCCGGCTGCTCGGCCGAGACGCCTTTGCACGTCGCGCGGTATTGCGCGGATCGTTCGATCGGCGCGATTCTGCACGTGCACTCGGTCGAAGCCACCGTTCTTTCGCGCCGTTTTGGGGCGGATGGTTCGCTGACGATCGACGGATACGAAATGGCGAAAGCCTTCAACGGCGTAACCACGCACGAGACGTCGATCCGCGTGCCCATTTTCGCGAACGCACAAGACACCGCGCGACTCGCACAAGAGATCGAAGCGGCGCTCGGCGCGGGACCGTCCCTTCCCGCGTACCTCTTGGAAGGCCACGGAATCTATACGTGGGGCGCGAGCATGAACGATGCGCGACGGCATCTCGAGGCGCTGCAATTCTTACTAGAATGTACGCTGGAAGAGCGGAGGAGCGCGACGTGACGACCACCATCGCGACGCGGCTGCGCGTGTATCACGACGCGGACGGATCGACTCCGATTCGCGAACTCTCCGAGGGCGACGCGATCGCGGGGGAGCTGGCGCGCATCGGCGTGCGTTTCGAGCGGTGGGCGGCCGACGTCGAGTTGGTGCCCGGCGCGAGTCAAGACGACGTCATCGGCGCGTACGCCTCGCAAATCGCGGCGCTGAAGAGCGAGTGCGGTTACACCACCGTCGACGTCATCCGTCTCGAACGCGGAACGCCGAATACCGAACCGATCCGGCAGAAGTTTTTGAACGAACACGCACATTCCGAAGACGAAGTCCGCTTTTTCGTCGAAGGTCGCGGTGCGTTTTACCTCCACGCGAACGGGCACGTATATCAAGTCGTTTGCGTGCGCAACGATTTGATCTCGGTACCGGCCGGCACGAAGCATTGGTTCGACATGGGACCCGATCCGGAGTTCACCGCGATCCGGTTGTTCACCGACGAGGCGGGATGGGTGGCGAACTTCACCGGCGATACCATTTCGGAGCGTTTTCCCAAACTCGACCAATGAGTGCGCCATTCGACGGCATCGACGCCGTCGTCACCGACATCGAAGGAACGACCGGATCGATCGCGTTCGTCAAAGACGTTCTTTTCCCGTATGCGGACGAACATCTCGCTACGTTTCTAGAAGAACACCGCAACGAACCCGCCGTACGCGCACTGCTCGACGAAGCCGCGCGCATCGCGGGAGTCGGCGCGAATGACGATGAGGCCATTCTCGCGGCGTTGCGCGCGTGGATTCGCGATGACCGCAAGGTAACGCCGCTGAAAGCGCTGCAGGGAATGATTTGGGCTCGCGGTTATCACGACGGGGCGTTGCGCGGAGACGTTTACCCTGATGCGGTGCACGGCCTGGAGCGCTTGAAAGGCCGCGGTATCGACCTCTACGTTTTCTCTTCCGGCTCCGTGGCCGCGCAAAAACTCATCTTCGGATATAGCGTCGCGGGAGATCTCACCGCGCTGTTCGACGGATACTTCGACACGACGGTCGGCCCGAAGACGGAGAGCGCCTCATACGTTGCGATTGCGAACCGGATCGCTCGCGAGCCGCACCGCATCCTGTTTCTCTCGGATAGCATTCCCGAGCTCGACGCAGCCCGCGCGGCCGGTTTCCAGACGGTGCACGTCGTGCGCGACGGTCCTCTGCCGAATGCTTCCGCGCATCCGTCGATCGCGTCATTTGACGAACTCGAGGTATCGGGCGCAGCTGGTGTCAGTCTGAGCTTGTCGAAGACTGGCGACGATATCACCCTTCCCTTCGACAAGCTCAGGGCAAGCTCGGCTCAGGGTGACACCGATTCAGGGTGACACAATGATCAAATCGCAATTTCCGGAAGAGCAGAGCGCCGAGGGTGCGTTCGTTCGTCAGAGCGACGCGTTCAAAGATTGGGTAACCGCCGACGGCCGTTCCGGATTTCCGGCG
>JAFAIW010000102.1 GCA_019236495.1 Vulcanimicrobiota bacterium
TCGGCGTCTGTCCGAAACCGGGCGAGGAACGGCGGATTCGGATTCGGGTGGAGCGGCAGATCGAAACGCTGTTCTTGCCGATGGAAGAAGAGCCGCACCTCGTTCGGTTCGATCCGGGCGCTTTCGTTTTGGCGGACGTGACGTATAAGTTCGGCGCGCGTCTGGCGGCCGCCGCGTTGCAGCACGACTCGGACTGCGTGGCGCGCATTCGCGCGGCTCGCGAGCTTGCCAAAGACGGTTCGCGCTCGGCGCGCGATGCGTTGGAGCGGGCCCTCGCAGAAGAATCGTTCTGGGGTGTCGCCGCGGAGATTGCCGACGCGCTGGGCGGCACGCGCGCGCCGTGGGCTTTGGAGTTGCTGACAAAACACGCCGCGCATTCGCATCCGAAGGTGCGGCGCGCGGTCGCGGCGGCGCTCGGTCACTTTCGAAACGCCGAAGCTGCGGAAGCGTTGCTGCCGCGGGCGCGAGACGACGCTTCGTATTTCGTCCGCGCCTCCGCCCTCCACGCGTTGGGGCGCACGCGCGACCCGCGCGCGTTCGACGTACTTTCCGACGGCATCGCGACGCACAGTTGGAACGGCGTGATCGAGTCCGGTGCGGCACGCGGCCTGGGCGAACTCGCCGACGAACGCGCCACGCCGTTGTTGCTGGAAGCCGCCAAGCTCGGTCACGAAGAATCGCTGCGGCGGGCCGCAATCGACGGCTTGGCGAGGCTCGCGGCCCTGGTCGAATCGCAGCGTCGTACGATCGTCGACGCTCTCGGCGGATATCTCGACGATCCGATGTTTCTCGTGCAGCTGAGCGCGGTAGCCGCGGCGGAGCGCTTGGAAGACATCCGTTTGGTCGAGCCGCTGACGCGCTTGGGAGAGAGCGCATTCGACGGACGCGTCCGCCGCAACGCGGCGGATGCGGCCATCCGCATTCGCGAGGGCCAACGCGTTCCGTCGCAAGTTTCAGCCTTACGATCGGAGCTCGACACCCTTCGTGAAGAGTACCGTAAGCTCGAAGGAAAGCTCGACGAAATTTCGACGCACCGCTAGTTTCGCCGGTGCGGCATTGCTGGCCGCGTGCAGTCATACGGCGACCGCGCTCCCGCCGCACTTTTCTCATGCGCTGGTGGGCGGTTCGTGGAGCGTTGCCGACCGGCGCAAGCTCGACGCACGGATCGAGGCTGCGCTAAAACCGCTGGACGGGCGAGCCGCGGAAAGCGCGGTCGTCTTCGCGGCTCGCGGTGCGCCGCTGTTTCAAAAAAATGCCGCGCGCGCGCTCGCTCCCGCATCGACGCTGAAACTCATCGTCGCATCGACGTCGTTGCACGAACTCGGACTGCGCTATCGCTTTCACACGCGCCTCGCAGCGGCGGGGCTCGAACCCGGCGGCATCGTGCCCGGCGACGTCTATTTGATCGGGTCCGGCGATCCGCTTCTCACGTCCAACGACCTGCGTGGGGGCGTCAAGACGCTTTGGAACGACGGCGTCCGTCAAATCGACGGCGGCGTCGTCGTCGATGCAACGGCGCTTCGCGGGCCCGAACGCAATGCGTTCTGGGATGCAACCGACGCTTTTGAAGACTATTCGTCGGCAACGAGCGCCGTGTCATTGGATCAAGATACGATCGAACTCCACGTGCGCCCCACGCAAGTCGGCGCGCCCGCACGCGTGTTCTTGGAACCGCCGACCAGCGCCGTCCAGCACGACGACGACGTGCTCACCGGGCCCGAAGGCTCCTGGACCGACATCACCATTCTGCCGAAAATCGCGCCGAATGCCTTCGCAGTGTCGGGTCGCGTTGCGTCCGGACCGCACGATGCGATCTATTATCTCAACGTCAGCAACGTGCCGCTCTACGTTGCGGACGTGCTCGAACTGATGCTGGAGGCGCGCGGAATCGCGCCGCGCGACGCTCCGAGAATCGGCATCGCGCCACAGGGTACGCACGCGCTCTGGGAGCATCCGTCGCCGCCCCTTCACGAGATCGTTCGAAAGATGCTCTATGAATCGAACAATCACGCCGCGGAGCAATTGTTGCGAACGCTTGGGAGGTTGCACGGGGGCGCAGGCGACGACCGCAGCGGGTTGGATGCGGAACGCCGGTTTCTCGCGGGGCAAGGCGTGCCCGCCGGAGGCATGCGGATCGTGGACGGCAGCGGACTGTCGGATACCAATCGCGTCAGCGCGACGACGCTGGCGACCATCCTCGTACGCGCGGAAACGTGGTCGAGCGGAAATCCGCTGTATCTCGCATTGCCGCAAGGCGGCAAAGAAGGAACGTTGCGGAACTATCCATTTTCGGGTGCGCTCGGCCGCGTCCGCGCAAAGAGCGGACATATATCCGGCGTCTCGGCACTCGCCGGCTACGTTACGACGCACCAGCACGGACGTATCGCATTTGCCATCATCGTCAATTCGGAGGTCCCGAACGTCGATGCCGATCGCTCGATCGTGCAGGCGGTTGATGCGATGGCGGACTTTTAGCGGCGGTTCCGAAAGCGCCCACCTCGATGCTCACCACGACGACCTTGGAACGGCTACTGTCCATCTCCCTCGCGCGCGGTGGTGACTATGCCGACGTCTTTTGCGAGCGTCGTTTGTCGACGGCATTCCGGTTGCAGGACGGGCGCATCCACGAGGGTGCGTTCGTCGTAACGCAAGGCGTCGGCGTTCGCGTCGTCGTGGGCGAGTCGGCCGGCTACGGCTTCTCCGACGATCTTTCGGCGGCCGCACTCGAGCGCGCGGCGCGCACCGCTTCGTTGATCGCCCACGCGTACAATGAGGGAGCGCGGTCGATGAACGTGACGTCCTCGCGCGTCCTTCCGCTGTACGACGAGACGCGCTCGACTCACGCCGCCTCGGAAGCATACGTCGGCCTCCTCGAACGCGCCGATGTGGCCGCGCGCCGTTACGATTCGACCGTCATCGCAGTGAATGCGTCGGTTTCTGACGAGCTGCAGGACGTGTGGATCGCGACAAGCGATGGAAAATGCGTCCACGATCACCGTCCGCTCGTCACGCTCGGGGTGCAAGTGATTTCCAAGCGCGACGGGGAACGCGGCAACGGCTATGCGGGAGACGGCGGCCGCACGTCGATCGCGTTCTACGATCAGCGCACGCCCGAATCGATTGCGCTCGAAGCAGCCGCAATCTCACAAACCAACGCGCACGCGATTCCGTGCCCCGCCGGCGAGATGGAAATGATCGTCGGCGCCGGCGGCGGGGGCGTCTTATTGCATGAAGCGGTCGGCCACGGTTTGGAGAGCGACTTCAACCGGCAAGGCGTCTCGCTGTACAGCGGGCGCGTCGGCGAACCTGTCGCGAGCGAATTGGTGACGATTTACGACGACGGAAATTTGCCGCACGAACGCGGCAGCTTGAGCGTCGACGACGAGGGGAATCCGGGCTCGCACAACGTCTTGGTGGAACGCGGTGTCTTGCGCGGTTACATGCAAGACTACATGAACGGCCGGCTGATGGGGGTTGGCTCCAACGGGCACGGTCGCCGGCAAAGTTTTCGCGTTTTACCGCAGCCTCGCATGTGCAATACGTACATGCCCAACGGCGAGTCCGAAGTCGACGAAATCATTCGTTCCACGAAGCGCGGCCTGTTCGCGAAGTCGTTTGCGGGCGGCCAGGTAGAAATCAGCAAAGGCGATTTCGTGTTCATGGTGGCCGAGGGATATCTGGTGGAGAACGGCAAGGTGACCTCGCCCGTGCGCAACGCGACGATCGTCGGGAACGGTCCGGAAGCGATGACGCGGGTCGTCGCGGTGGGGAACGACGGGCGGCTTGCAAACCGGCACTACACGTGCGGCAAGGGCGGTCAATACGTGCCGGTCGGCGTCGGCATGCCGACGGTGAAAATCTCCAGCATCACGGTCGGCGGCTCAAACGTTGGTTAACGGGAATCTCATCGAGATCGCACGCGGCGCGGTCGACGATGCCATCATGGCCGGTGCCAGCGAGTGCGACGTCAACGTTTCGCAAAGCGAAAGATTTTCCGCCGAGGCGCGCGACAAGACAATCACCAAGCTCGAGCAGTCGACCGCCAAAAGCTTGACGTTGCGCGTGTTCGTTTCCGCGCGTAAGGCAACGTTGACGACCAGCGACTTCGAGCGCGACGGTTTGCGCACGGCCATCGAGCGCGTCGTCGAAGCGGCACGACACGTAGCGAAAGACGAACACAACGGCTTGCCCGACGAGCTCGGTCTCGGCGCGCAGGCCGAGAGTTTGCGGCTCTTTTGGAGTGACGTCGCCGAACGGGCGCCTGAAGCGAAACTCGATGACGTGATCAACATGGAACGCATCGTTCGCGCCGCGGATTCGCGCATTCAGAATTCGAACGGCGCGCACTACAGCGACGTCATAACAACCCATGCGCTTGCAAATTCGCGGGGGTTTTCCGGCGAATACCGGTCGACGCGCGCGAGCCGGAGCGTCAGCCCCGTCGCGTTCGACGGCGCGGCAAAACGCACGTCATCGTATGGGACGGCTTCCAGGCGGCTCGCAAGCCTCGAACCGGTGGACGCGGTTGCACGCACCGCGGTCCGTCGCACCGTCGAACTCTTCGGTGCGCGCAAGCCGTCCACAATGCGGGTTCCGGTGATTTTCGAGCGCGACGTCGCGGGCATGGTAATGCACGACGTGTTTGCGGCGCTCTCAGGCACGAACGTCGTCACGTCGAACTCGTGGGCGAGCGAGCGCTTGGGCGAGCGGATCGGCAGCGAGCTCGCTAATATCGTCGACGACGGAACGATTCCGGGTGCACTTGGAACGTCGCCGTTCGACGGAGAAGGCGTACCGACGCGCCTGACGACGGTGTTCGAACGTGGAGTATTGCGGTCGTTTCTTTTGGATACGTACTATGCCAAGCGCCTCGGCATGCACACGACCGGAAACGCATCCTCGGCCGGGATCGGACCGAACAACTTCGTGCTCGCCCCCGGAACGCAAAGCTTAGAGCAACTCATTGCCGCAACGCATCGCGGCGTGCTCGTGCTCGACACGATCGGCTTCGCTACCGAGTATGCGACCGGAACCTACAGCCGCGGAGCGCGCGGTTTCGCAATCGAAAACGGCGAGCTCGCCTATCCCATCGACGAGTTCACCATCGCCTCGACGTATCCGGAAATGCTCGCCGGTCTCGATGCGGTCGCCAACGACCTGCGCTTCGATGCAAGCGTCGTCTCCCCGTCGTTTCGCGTTGCCGAGATGACGATTAGCGGGAATTAGCGAGGGCTCGACGGCGGGGGCGCGAATGGCACCCCCGTGGCCACCGCAATCGGATTTACCCTCATTATGCGGCTCGAAATGCCCAATGAGGCGGGCGCATTCAGCCGTCTCGCGTCCGCAATCGGCGACGCGGGCGGCGTGATCGGCGCAGTCGATATGCGTTCGATTACCAAGAACTTCGTCGTTCGCGATGTCACCGTCAACGTTTCTTCCGACGTCGTCGGCGACGCGGCGCGCAGAGCCGTCGAGACGCTGGACGGCGTGAAAGTCATCAGCGTCTCGGACAGTACCTTTCTCGCGCACCTCGGCGGCAAGATCCACGTCGAACCCAAGATTCCCGTCAAGACGCGCCAGGATCTTTCGACGGTTTATACGCCCGGTGTGGCGCGCGTTTCGATGGCCATTGCGGCCGACCCGAGCAAAGCGTTTCAGCTGACGGTCAAGCGAAACACGGTGGCGGTCGTGTCCGACGGAACGGCCGTGCTCGGACTCGGCGATATCGGACCGCTCGGCGCGATGCCGGTGATGGAAGGCAAGGCGATGCTCTTCAAGCAGTTTGCGGGTATCGATGCTTTTCCGATTTGTCTGGATACCAAAGACGTTGATGAGATCGTCGAGACCGTCGTGCGCATCGCACCGGCGTTCGGTGGAATCAATCTGGAAGATATCTCCGCGCCGCGCTGCTTTGAGGTCGAGCAGCGTTTGATCGAACGGCTCGATATTCCGGTCATGCACGACGATCAGCATGGAACGGCGGTCGTGATTCTCGCAGCGCTCATCAATGCCGCGCGCGTCGTCAACAAGGAGCTCCACGACATGCAAGTCGTTGTCTCCGGTAGCGGTGCAGCGGGAACGGCGACGATCAAAATGTTGCTCGAAGCGGGCGTGCGCGACGTCATTCCGGTGGATCGCAATGGCGCGCTCAATCGGGTCGATCGCTACGAGAACCCGCACTGGCGTTGGCTTGCCGAGCATACGAATCGGGAAAACCGCCGAGGAACGCTCGCGCAGGTCCTCACCGGCGCCGACGTCTTCATCGGCGTCTCCGCGCCGGGCATTCTCGAGCCGGAGCACATTGCGGCG